>CAMPIC010000029.1 GCA_946886185.1 uncultured bacterium | reverse complement strand
GCTGCGTATCGCGGCAGCGGGGAATCCCTTCCCGCGAACCTCGATGACACTCATCCGCCGGTTGGCGGCATGGCCCAATTAAATGGGCTGCAGCGATTTGTGGGTGACCCCAATGCGGTGGCACGCCGGTCGCCTACGCAGAGCGATCAGAGCCCCATCCAGTCCATGACACGGCGTTCCGAGCGATCCGGCCGAAATCGCTCGCTGGTCGGGAGAGCGACGGATCCTGATGATCGAGATTCCCAAGGATGCGCTCACCTCATTCATTCGCGTCATGGCGAGCGCGATGGATGCTGGCGACCCTTACACTCACGGCCGGGCGTATCGATGCTCCAAGTACGCGGTGCGCGTCGGGCGGCGTATGGGCATGTGTGATCCCGATCTACAGAATCTCGAGTACGCGGGACTGCTGCAGGATCTGGCGAAGAAGATCGCGTTTCACACGATCCGGCATCGTCCGCGCTCGCTGTATCCATCCGAACGGCTTCAGATGAACCAGCACGCGCAGATCAGCGCGGCGATACTGCGGCGCATCCCATTTCTGGAACGCGCGGCGGGAATCATCGAGTGTCTCAACGAGCGGTATGACGGTCGAGGACTCCCCAACCACCTCAGGTGGGAAGAGATCCCACTGCCGGCGCGCATTCTCGCGGTGGTCTCCGCGCTCGACGCGATGGTTTCCGATCGACCGCATCGCGCTCGCCTGAGCACGGAAGGAGCGTATGCCGAGCTGCGAAACGAAGCGGGACAGCGTTTCGATCCTCGCGTCGTCGATATCGTGATCCAGCTCCACTCCACGGGTGAGATCGCCGCGGACCTGGATCGGCGGATGTCGTTCCTCTATACCATTCCGGAGGAGAAGCCACAGGAACCCGAAGCGGATTCCCTGCAAGAGAACCTGGCTTCGAGCGACCGCTGTTCACCGCGGTTGGGGGGCGACGCCAGTCCGCTGCGGCCAGGCGATGCGTCTCCGTTCCAGATGCTGATCGTCGATGACGACGACATCGATCGGGAGGCGATCGAGCGGGCGTTTCGGCGAGGGGCTTTCGAGACGAAGATCTCCATGGCGCGAGACGGGGAGGAGGGACTGAACGTGCTGCGCGCCGTCTGCAGTGCCGGGGATGCTCCGCCTCCAGTCATCCTGCTGGATTTGAACATGCCAAACATGAACGGGCTGCAGCTGCTCGGGCAGCTCCGCGGCGATCCTGAGCTGCGCCGGTGCCTCGTGTTCGTGCTCAGCACGTCGGACGATCCGCGCGACAAACAAGCGGCGTATGATCAGAACGTGGCGGGGTATCTGGTGAAGTCGCGGCTCGGTCCCGGATTCTCACGGCTGCCGGAAGTGCTCTATCCGTATCTCTCCTCGATCGAGTTTCCGATGGAGCAGGTTTTGGCCGCTTGAGGGACGGCGCTCCGTTCATGCGGGGTCGTGGAAGCGGAAGCAGACGCGGCGTCCCCAGACATGATCGAGCTCACTCTCGCTGAACCGCATCGCGGTGTGTCTGCCGATGACTTTCCTCCAGAACGCGATCGCGCGTGGATGGTTGGGATAGGTCACGACTTCCCAGGAACCACGGTGGCGCTGGAATCCTCTCAGGGCCGCCTCTACGGCCGCAGATCTCCCTCGGTATCCACGCAAGACGAAGAACTCGTGCACGACGAAGTCCGCGTCGATCCCGTCGGGCAGCCTCGATCGAGCCGCGATCAGATTGAATCCCACCGGCAATCCATCGACGAGAATCACGTACGGAAACAGAGAGTGGGGATTGCTCCACCAGGGATCCAAGGACCGCACGTGTTGAGCCAGCGTGGTCACGCCAGGGTCATCGTTGAAGATGCCGTGGACGTTCGGAACCGCGCCGTCGAATTCGGACAGGTCGTGCTGATAGAGCGGCCAGAGATTCCGGACCGTCTGTGCGTCATCCGTCGTGGATAATCTGAGGTCCACTGTCATCGCGAACTCCTCGTGGGACAGGTCTGGCACGTGCAAGGCTCGATTGGAGCGCCGACTCGAGCTCCACGGCGGCATGGGGAGCTGTTATCCATCAGAGATTAGTGGATCGTCGATCGGAAAGGTCGGCGCAAGCGGGAGTGTTTCCGGGCCGGCAGCCCCGCACAGCGCGAACTGGCCGCAGGCAGCCTGTGACTCCTCCCTTCAGGCGCGGAGCGAGTTAGAGATCTCAACGAGCCGCGCGCAGTCTCCGACTGTGCGGGATCCCCCACCGGTCCGGCTCGCAAATCATTCAAGTGGAGTGTCACCAGCCGCTTACGGCCGCGGCACATCTGTTGTACGACGAAGGTTGGACGTTCGCCTCCTGACTCCGTTGAGGTCGAGCTTCCGTTCCGTGTCTGCCTAAAACGGGTAACCACATGTCGCCTGGACCAAGATGGAATGACGGCGCGTTGCGCCGATCGCAGCGGCCATTCGCCGAGGTCGGGAAGAACCTTAGAGCGGACGGAGGCATCAGCAGGCTTTTTCTGTGCGGCGTGCTGGCATGGGTGGGACTCTCGATCGCCGGGTGCTCGACCGAGGATGACTCGATCCCGGTTGCGGCACCCCCAGGAAACGTCGCCTCGGTGACGTTCTTGCAGCAGTCGCAATCGTCCAGCCCGATAGCGAGCGGGGCGACCCTGGTGACGCGGGAAATTTCCGCGGGGGGAGGCGAACTTCGTCTGGGCGAGATTCGTGTTCGTTTCGAGAGCGGCACTCTGTCGTCGACGACGACCTTCACTCTTACCCGTTTCGAAGGGCAGTCCGTGTCGTTCTCCGTAGAGCCGAGCGCTGTCGTGCTCGCGAAACCAGTCAAAATCAGCATCGATCATCTGGACGACAAAACGACCCGCGTCGGGTTCGATGGTCTTTCGTTCTTTCGTCACGAATCGAGCGGATGGCTCATGATGCCGTCCTCCGCATCAGCCGCCAAGATCGAAGCCAGCTCTTCGGTTCTGGGGGAGTTCGTGGTGGGGAGCGCTGATTCCACCGGCATTCAATTCCTTGAATGGTTGAGCGGTCCCGGATTCAAAACCGCCTGGATCGAAGCTTCCCGAGGTGGCGACGTCGAGTACGGCCGCTTCAAGCTACGTCTTCCCGCGAACGCGCTCGCACAGGACACATACATCACCGTGCGCGACCCCGGCGATGGATACGTCACATGCTGGCTGGAACCGCACGGGATCGAGTTCCAACTTCCAGTACGCCTCGAAGTCGACTTGAAAGGTCTGAACTACGCTCCGTATGAAGACTGGACCGTATTCTGGCTTCACGACGGGCCCAACGTATGGGAAAACCAGTACGGCACGTTCGATCGAGACAGGATCAGAGTCGATCTGATGCACTTCAGCGTGTATCGCCCCGGACGGGCCGGCTGGTAGCTCAACCCGTGAACCACCTTCGAGACGAGTCGAAATCCGGCATGCGAAAAGGCCTCGCCCTCTTCGTCGGGACTGTCATGGCCGGTGCGGCCCTGATCCTGGCCCATGCTTGGACCGGCGGCGCTCCAGTCCAGCCGGTTTCCTTGAATCTGCTGGCATTTTGGGTCGTCCTGAGCCTGGCCGCAGAATGTTTCTGGCTGGAGACTCCTACCGGCAAGGGAATGGTCAGCACTGCATTGGCGATCAACCTCGCGATGCTGTTCGTTCTTCCTCGCCCGTATGTTCTTGCGATTGGCGCTCTGACGGTCGGCGCGTCGGATCTGCTCGTTCACCAGCGGAAACCGCTGAAGGCTTCTTTCAACGCCGCCCAAACGACCATCGCGCTCGCAGTGTGTTTCGAGGTCGCACGCCTCCTGGGAATGCCTGTCGTCCACACCAACATGGATTCGCTCCTTCACCATCCCGGGGCAACGCTCGCGGTCCCGGTCACCTTCTTCGTGATCAACACCTTCGTAGTGGCCGGAGCCATCAGTCTGGATACCAGGCGTACGTTTTGGTCGACATGGAAAGCCAACTATGGATTCGGATACCAAGTTTTGTCCTGCGGCGTTCTCTTTCTCCTGGGGCTTACCTTCGTGGAGGCCTACGATCGCTTGGGGTACATCGTCGGGTTGTTCTACCTCGTATTCTTCTACTTCGTACGCGACTCCTATCATCGCTATGTGAGAGAGCGACGCGCGCGTTCCTGGTCGATCTGACTACGACATGAGGTCCGTGGAAGAACCGAGCGCGGTGACCGAATGTGATACTCTGTGAGCTCGTCGTCTCGCTGACGTTGCCGAGCGGCGGACCAGGAGGTCGCCATGCCAATCGCACCTGTCGCCGGGACGCCATCACGACACCCTGTCCACCCTGGATGCTGTTCCGTATCTCGCTTCAGAGTTCTCGTCCGCCGTGGTTCTCCTTGCCTCGACCATCGGGTGCGCCGCCGACCAATCGACCGATCCCCCACCCGACTCCGGAAACGCAGCGCCTCCGGATCGACCGGGTTGCGCCCAACCCACTGGAGATGACATGGCCCAGCCAATTGACCCAGAAGTGGAAAATTTCGAAGATCTGGGCCTCGATGCCCGATTGGTGCATGCGCTCTCGACGCTCGGATACGAGGAACCCACACCGATCCAGCGTCAAGCCATTCCGCACCTGCTCGCGGGGCGTGACCTGATTGGGCAGGCGGCGGCCGGGACCGGGAAAACGGCGGCATTCGCGTTGCCGCTACTCCAACGTCTCCATGCCCTCGAGCGGCAGCGCAGTCGTCCCTCGGCGCTGGTCCTGGTGCCGACGCGCGAATTGGCAATGCAGGTCGCCGAGGCAGTGCACCGATACGGCCGACCGTTTGGCACGAGCGTGCTCCCAATCTATGGCGGGCAGAGCTTCGGGCAGCAGCTCCGCGTGCTCGAGCGAGGAGTCGATGTCGTCGTCGCCACGCCGGGCAGAGCGCTCGATCACATCCGGCGGGGGACTCTACGGCTCGATGCGGTATCGATTCTCGTGCTGGACGAAGCCGACGAGATGCTCGACATGGGATTCGCGGAGGACATCGAAGCCATCGTCGCGGCGACGCCCGAGCAACGGCAGACGATGCTTTTCTCGGTGACGTTGCCGCCTCGCATTCTCGCGATTGCCCGACGTCACCTCAAAGATGCTGTCGATATCAAAGTCGCGCGTGAGAAGTTGACGGCGAGCAAAGGAGGACCGCGGGTACGTCAGACCGCCTACATCGTCAACCACGCGAATAAGCTCACGGCGCTCGGGCTTGTGCTTGACCTAGAGAGTCCGACCTCCGCTTTCATCTTCTGTCGGACGCGCCTCGAGGTGGACGAGCTCACGGAGAAGCTTGCCGGTAGAGGCTACCGCGTCCAGGCGCTGCACGGAGGAATGCCACAGGACGAACGTGCTCGCGTCATGAAGAAGATTCGCGGGGGCGCGGCCGACTTGGTGGTCGCTACCGACGTGGCCGCCCGCGGCATCGACATCGAGCACCTTTCTCACGTGTTCAATTACAACGTTCCCTCTGCATCGGAATCCTACGTGCACCGTATTGGCCGGGTCGGCAGAGCCGGTCGAGAAGGCGTCGCCATCACCCTGGCTGAACCACGTGAGCATCGGCTGCTTCGTAACATCGAACAGCACACGAGGCAGAAGATTGCGATGGCTGCATTGCCGACCGTGGCCGATCTCCAGGCGAAGCGCCTCGAGCTGACGCGCGGATCCCTGCAGGCGGCCCTTTCGGAGGGAAACCTGGACCAGTATCGCGTGGTGGTAGAATCGCTTGCCGCAGAGCACGACGTGATGGAGATCGCCCTCGCTGCCGTGAAACTTGCGCATCTAGCGGATGGGAGGTCATTGGGGGAAACGGAACACACTCAAGTGCCGCGGGCGCACGAGGAAGGACCAACGCACGAGCGCCAGGCGAAGCGCCGCACACTCGAGAAGCCCCACACCCCAAAGAAACGCAGCGGAGGAAAGGAGTACCGCGGGGGTAATGAACCACCCCACATGGTCCGCCTCCACATCGGCGTGGGACGCAGCTCCGGTGTCCGGGCCGGAGATCTGGTCGGCGCAATCACCGGCGAGGCGGGAGTAGCCGGCCGCGTTATAGGGACTATCGAGATCGCCGAGCGCCATTCGATCGTCGAGGTCGCGGAGGACGTCGCCCCCAATGTATTGCGGGCGCTGCGCGGAGCGACGATCAAAGGCAAGAAGACTTCCGTCCGGCGCGAGTAATACGACGTAGCGCGCTTTGCACCTGGCGCCTCCCGACTGCCAGCAGCCTGTTGGATTTCTTACGACCATCTCGGATCCATTGTCGGACTGTTCTATCTCGTCCTGTTCGACTTCGTTCGCGACTCTGATCACCGCTTTGTGAGAGAGCGGCGGCGGTCGTTGTCGAGCGTATCTCGCTGACGGAGGAGCCGGTCTCCGATCACGCAGATCAGCGCCCACGTAGTTCCGAGCAGGGCGCCTCCTACGACGTCGCTCGGGTAGTGGACGCCGAGATAGACGCGAGAAAGCGCGACCAGAGCCGCGATCAACAGCGCATAGGCGATGAGGAAGCTCCGCAGGAGTCGCTGCGGAGTGTAGGCAGCAACCAGTAGCGCGATCGTCACGAAGAACGCGATCGACGCTACCGTGTGGCCACTCGGAAAGGATGGATCCGACACGGTCTCGAGATGCGGAACGACGTCCGGCCGTTCTCGTGCGTAGATCCGCTTCATTGCTTGCGAAAGAACCGGCGTGCCAGCCATCACGACCAGCAGAGTCCAAGCGAACCGACGCTCCCCCGCCAACAGCATTGCGACGCACGTGCCGAGTGTGAGGATCGTGAGAACCGCCGACGATCCGAGCGCGGTGAGCGAGTAGAAAATGTGTGTGAGCGCGGGCGTACGATGGGTTTCGAACCACATCAGGATGGCGCGGTCGACGCGATACGTGTCCCCTTCGCGCATGTCATCGGCTAGATCGAAGAATTGGGCGCCGGCCCAGAGTGCAAGCGCAACCGCGGCAGCCATGAGCAGCAGGGAGGTGGTCCTCGGGGATATGCCACGCTGATTCACGGATCGAGATTCGTGGACCGCGCAGATTGGAGCAAGCCAGAATTGGACGGGTCATGAACACACTCGATAGCGCTTCATCGAGTTTGGCCGGCGGCGCATCCACCCTGTACAGCGGTTCCAGGCGGGCCGAATCAGCAATGACTGATACAATGTTGTGGGGCATCGGTCTCCGCCGTTGGAATGTCGGGTTCGCCTGAATCCGGCTCATCAGAGCCCTTCCAACAGTGCGCAACACATGGAGAACCGTGATGAGTTTCCGATGGTGCTATGGGCGGCAACCAGGCGCAACGCGGATCGGTTTCACGGTCGCATTGCTAGCCGGTCTGGTCGCATGCAACTCCGATAAAGAGCCCATCAAGCCGGAACCAGGTGTCTTGAACGGTCTCTGGGATGGTGTCGCGTTCGATTTTTCGGACGATCTCGGCGGTCCGTTGACCAGGATCACGATCGCGATCGTTCACGAAGGGAGCTCCATCTCCGCAGAGTTGATTCATCCCGGTTTTGAGCTGAGCACTGTTGCGTGGGACGGCGACACCTTGAGCATGGTTTGGTCAGACCCACTTGTGAGCACGGAGTTTCGAGCCGGGCTCAGCTCGGCGGACCGACTGGAAGGACGTTGGATCGTGAGCTCTGACGGAACCCAGAACTCGAGCAGCTGGTATGCCGATCGGCAATAGTGAGCTGCTGCCGATGTCGGGACGTTCTAGCGTGAGAGAAGCGCCATGTCGACAATGCGTACGATACTGCTGGTCGCGAGCGCGGCCGTTCTGCTGATCGGGTGCGGGCTCCTCGAACCTGAACCTGAGCCCTGGCGCGGAGTGGCCACGATCGACAGCGAGGCAGCGTCAGGAGAGGTGACTCTCCGCTGGTTCACCTCCACCTCGGGCGGATATTGGGACGGACATCCGTACCCCGACGGCCCTCCGATTGCCGGAGTGGTCGTGGTCCGATCATGGAGTGGCTCGGACGGAAGCTGGGTCGCCGTTCACAAGTCAAATCGTTCCGGTACCGACTCGCTCACTGTATCGGGCCTGCCGGATGGACGAATTGTCTGGTTCCAAGTCCGCGCAATTGGTGCATCGGGACGGGTACTGACACAATCCGAGCCCGTGATCACGATGCCAGGAGCCGTCTTGCAGCCAGTGTTCACTCGTCCGCTCACCGTGGACGGGAACTTCGATTGGTCACCCACTGACGATGCGATTGCTTATATCGATGCGTCGAATCTGGATTCGCGCCATCTTATCGTGCTCGACTTGCGAACGCTTACGATCGAGCGGCTGTCCAGCATCTGGGGGAGGCGAAACTATCACGGTGCGGCATGGAGCTAAGACGGGACGTTCATCGCCACGACCCACACGCCCACCCGTTCCTCCGGCAGAATAGAATACCGAGTTCATGCGATCGGTGTCGCCGACAGGTCGATCAGACCTCTTTCGCAGGGTCGCGTCGATTTCGACCCAACTTGGGGAGCAAGTGAATGGATCTATTTCTGCCGGGGAACTTACAACGCGCCCAACATCCCGGAGATTTCGCGAGCCCCGGCTTCCGGCGGATCGTCCAGTCCAGTTACGAGTGACCCGTCTCATCGCAAGTATCATCCCTCTGCTCGGTCCTCGGACGACCTGATCGTGTATGAAGGAGTTCCCGTCGGACAGCTCAGCAGCTACCTGTATTTGGTTTCCCCGGCCACTGGAGTTTGTGAACGCATCTCCGGCACGGGATGGGCGGACGATCGAAATCCTTCCTGGACCGTGGATGGTCGATCCGTCGTGTTCATTTCGAATCGAAGCGGCCATGACGAAGTATGGAAGCTCGATGTGGAGGACGGGAGTTACTCTCAGCTCACCCGAGGCGTTGCCGGAACGAGACGCAGTTGTGCTCGAATGTCCCATGACGGCCGCCGTCTCGCTGTCTTCACGGGCGCGGGCCCATACGGAGGCGCCGGAGAGCTCGAAATCTACGATCTCGAACCATGAGGACGACTGGCACGATTCTGCGGAGCCTCGAACGCACCTGCGATTGGATCCAGTCAAACCTCATTCGAGCTGTGTTATATTCTGAGCTCGTGGTCTCGCCGACAGCCGGGGGGTGAGGTCAGGAGGTCGCCATGCCTGCCGCAACTGCCACGGGGACATCGTCCCGTCAGTTGGTCCGCTGGTTTTCCCCCTCTGTGCGTCACTTCAACATCACCGTCGCCGCGGTTCTCCTCTTAGCAGCTCTGGGGTGTGCGGATGACGACTCACCCACTCCGCCACCCAACGATGAAAACGCGGCGCCAGTCGCTTCATTCGTGGTGGCGACTGAGACTGTGGCTGCGAATGTCGCCATTCTGGTCGACGCATCCGGCAGCACCGATGACCAGGATCTGGCTGCGCTCGAAGTCCGCTGGGATTGGGAAGATGACGGCACGTGGGACACTGGGTTCTCTACGGAGAAAACTGCCGGTCACGCATACACGACATCCGGCACCAAGCGGATCCGTCTCGAAGTGCGCGACGCAGGTGGTCTGACTGCGTCGGTCACGCGTGCCATCGAGGTCACGGAGAACGATCCGCCTACCGCTGCGTTCGAGGTGAATCCGTCGATGGGAGATCTCAACACGGTCTTCGAGCTGGATGCATCGGGGAGCAGCGATGCACAGGACGACGCCTCCGCGCTGGAGGCTCGCTGGGATTTCGATGGCGACGGCGCCTGGGACACGGAGTTCCAAGCTTCACTGATGGCGGCGCACGACTACGAGGTCCCCGGCAGCTATTCGATCCGACTCGAGGTGCGTGATCAGGAGGGAGCGACCGCGACGTCGTCGCGACAAGTGGTTGTCTTCCCCATCTCATCCGAGGCGATGGTGTTGGTTGCTGCCGGCCCGTTCGTCATGGGGAGCGATCCCGGCGAAGGATACGATGACGAGCGGCCGGAGCGGCGCCCATCGATCTCCGCCTTCTGGATCGGCACCTTCGAGGTGTCGAACGCTCGATGCGCCGAAGCGCTGCGATGGGCTCTTCAACAAGGCGAGATCGAAGTCGTTCCGGGCTCTCCCTATGGATCGGTCCATCGGCCCGGCGGGGAGGCGCTCTACCTGGACATGGATGCCGCGACCTTGCCGAAGGTCATTCCGCCGAACGAATGCCGCATCACTTTCGATAACGGCTCGTTCGGAGTGGAGCCAGGATGGGAGGATCATCCGGTTGTCGGCGTGTCCTGGTTTGGCGCCGCTGCATTCTGCAACTGGCTGAGCGCCGCGGACGGACTCGCTCCTTGCTACGATGTCGAAACTTGGACCTGCGATTTCAACGCCTCGGGCTATCGGCTTCCGACAGAAGCAGAGTGGGAGAAGGCCGCACGAGGAACGACGGACGAGCGAGAGTACTCGTGGGGAAACAACTACGACTGTGCACACACCAACGGCTGGAGCTGTGTACGGTCCACGGTTCCAGTCGACGATCCGGCCTATTGGATCGGTGCTTCGCCGTACGGTTGCCTGCACATGATCGGCAACGTCTCGGAGTGGTGTCAGGATTGGTACGATCGCGACTACTACCAGAACGGCTCTGGCACCAACCCTCGGGGGCCGGCATCGGGAAGCCGTCGCGTGGTCCGCGGTGGCTCGTTCGCGGACTTGGTGCCCGAGTTCTTACGATGTTCTTATCGGGATGTCTGCCCACCATCGGGTTGGTTGGGTGATAGCATGAAAGTCTTCATCGGCTTCCGCCCCGTTCGGCGCGCCGAGTGACCTCTCGCAGAGGAACGAATCGTGAGACTCGTTACACCTTCGACTGAATGGCAGGCCGCATTCCTTGAGATGGCGGCGGAGTACGAAGCAGGCGGCGAGCATCGCTACTCGTCCGCCTTGCGCGACTTCGGTGCGTACCTGCAGAAGGTCGAAGATGAGCGACGAGGCGTGAATCTATCCGAGGGCTGGGTTCCCGGGACCGAGTATTGGTTGGAACACGGCGGAAAACTGATCGGCCGAGGGAAGCTTCGGCACGTGTTGAACGCCAGGCTGGAGATCGAGGGCGGCCACATCGGTTACGACGTTCGTCCGTCGATGAGGCGACTCGGCTATGCGACCGAGCTACTGCGACTGATACTGCAGAAAGCGCGCGCAATCGGCATCGAACGAGCTCTTGTAACCTGCGACGACGACAACATCGGATCCATCAAGGTGATCGAACGAAACGGCGGGGTGCAAGCGGGAACGGCCGTTTCCCCGGAAACAGGCAAGCTGGTGCGGCGGTACTGGATTGAAGTGCCGGCTTGAGCGACCGGCTGGTGGATTCTCGTCCGGTGAACGAGCGTCGCAAGCGCTTTCATCGCGCACGAATTGAGAGCCCATCCGTGGTTGATTCTCCACAGGCCTGCCAGTGAAACGTACTTCCACGCAAAAAGCGGGTAGCTGCGCAGTCGGGAGGTGCGGTCGCGCCAGCGTGCATCGCCTCGTCGTGATCGTGTCCGCGCTTTGGATCACGCTCCTGTCGATGCCTGCTTGCGGGTTCGCCTCCAAGCATCAGAGGATCTCGGTCCTAACTCGCTCCAACACCGTTATCGACGTGTCGGAGACGATCGCTATGGGGGTCGTGACGGATACACTCGCGTTCTGGTGCGATGGTCCGTTCATTTGCACGCGGATCACTGTCCGCACGCTCGCAACGCTCAAAGGCGTGAGCGCCGACATCCTCGAGTTCACCTGTCCAGGAGGGGCAATCGGAGACACGTCGACGGTCGTCTCCGATGCGCCCCCACGTCCGACGGTAGGTGACACCGTGGTAGTACTGACGTCGAAATGCAGACCCGACGGAGTCGTCGCTCCTTTGAAGGTAGACGGAGAGTGGGTGAAGTCGCGTGCAAAGTCTGTGCTGCTTCGGGACTTTCTCGCCGAAGTCGAAGCTCGACTGGAAGCGGTGAGCCCTGGGGAACTCGCCACTCAAGCGGACCTGGTCGTGTCCGGAACGTTCACCACTATGCAGGTCAGCTACCGAGCAGGCGAATCGGGAGCGGCCGGCGCTGGAGACCTGGTCGTGGACTCCGTCCTCGTGCGGCGGGAAGGGGAGGTTCAAGCCGGCGATGTCATCCGGGTCTACATCCCATCCGCGGGAGTCCGCAGTGAGTGGGCCCCCCCAGACGGTGGAAGCACGCCCGGATTCGTTCACCCCTCTGCGTTTCCCGCGGTCTTATTCTTACGGAGGATCGACGACGCCGCCTGGAGAGTCTTGCCTACAGCGCACTCCATGTGGAGACAAACGAGTCCGGACTCGATGGCGGTCTTCGTCTGGCCGCATCGATGCAGCGAGGGACCCTATGCGACGGTGCGGATGGACCGGCCATCACTCATGCGCGCGATCGGTGGGTAAATGAATTCGACTCGTATGTCGAGCGCGTTGCTCCACGTAGCCCGGATCGCCACGATCCTGTGTTTGGTGGGTTGCATTGGCCGGTATCAGGCAGCGCCGATCTCATCCGACGATGGCGACGTTCTCCGCGGACTGGAGACCTCCACGGGGAAGTCGCTCACCCTCGATACTGCTTCGGGCAAGGTGAAAGGAACGCTCGAGTCGGTCGACCATCAACACAATTTGGTTGTCATGACGATCCCTTCGAATGTGTTTCAGCA
>CAMPIC010000028.1 GCA_946886185.1 uncultured bacterium | reverse complement strand
GAACGCGCCCGTGTGGCGCTCGCCGGCACGCCCACGTTCTTCGTCGCCGGCGAGCGCCACACGGGCGCGTTCGACGCCCAGTCGCTCGTCGCGGCGCTCACCGCAGCTCGCTGAGCAGCTCCTCGCTCAACGTACCGCGATAGACGGGAACGGCCCAGCCGGTGAGGTCGACGTGCAGCGACTCGTCGACGTCGACCTCGAGCTGACCGCCGTCGAGCTCGACGGTGACCGGGGAGTCGCCGCCCCGCAGGACGTGGGCCACCGCCGCCCCCGAGGCGCCCGTGCCGCTGGACAGCGTCTCGCCGACGCCGCGCTCGAAGATCCGGGCGCGGATGCGCGTCGGCGACAGCTCGCACCAGAACGACGTGTTCGTGCGGTTGGGGAACTGCGGGTCGTGCTCGATGGCCGGCCCGGTCGCGGCCAGGTCGAGCCCCTCGAGCTCCTCGCGGCTCTCGACCCGGATCGCGCACTGCGGGTTGCCGATCGAGACATGCTGGAACCGCCAGGCGCGCCCGCCGGCCTCGACCGTCCCGAGCCCGTCGGGCGGCCCGCCCGGGAAGTCCGCGACCGTCCCCGAGACAATCGGGAGGTTGGATCTCGGAGGCGAGCAGGTCACGGGCGCGACCTACGATCCTCGCCATGACGCCGTGCTCTTGCTCACCTACTCCGGAATCTCCGTTTATCCCGCGCGGCAGCTGGAAGGACGGCCTGCTCGGACCACGCGGATCTGGGCGCGGCAGGCGGAGGCGATCTGCGTGCAAGGGGACTCGGTCGTCTTCGCGAACGAGCAGCGCGATGTGTTCGTCCTCGAGCACTTTCTCGAGGCGCCGCGCGCGGAGGCGCTTCCAGTGGCAGGGTCCGCGATCTTGCGGAGCGCAGTCTCCTCGCAGAAATCCCGAGAAAGCGGCGGCTCGGTTCCGGAGATCACGATCGATGGGGACGCTTCCGAATGGACGGACCATGCCTCGTCGCTTCCGCTGCGGAACGCGTATCCGGCCGAGTCTTTCCGATGGTTGAACCTGCGCGATCGCATCCTGGTGTGCGCGCGCGTGCGTCTCGAGGTCGCTCCGGAGCCCGCCGATCCCGAATCGCTTCGCACGGGATCCGGAATCTTGCTTTCGTTCGCGGAGTCCGATCGTCGATCGACGTTTCTCGACGGATCGCAGACGCAGCTCTTCATCGGAGCAATGACCGCCAGCGAGACGGCGGTGTGGAAGCTCTCCTTCCGGGGCTATGACCTCGTTTCCATGACGCCGGTGGGAAGCTCGGTCGCCGCCGGCTTCGTCAAGCTTCCCGGCTCCGCCGATCCTGGATGGCTGGCATTCGAAGCGTCGATTCCGGTCGGCGCAATCTGGCCTCGGGGCTCGCTTCCCGATCAATTCCTCTTCGATCTCCAGGGGATCGGGCTGCGGGAAGGAGAAGAGCTCCACTTCTCGGCCGCGGATCTGTATTCGATCTACCGCCCATACGCCTGGGGCAGCGTCTCGCTCGTCCAATGACGACAACGTCTCGCGTGTCCAATGAGGGTTGAGTCGGACGAAGCGCCATCCGATTCTGGAGACCCTTCCATCACGTCGGCTCGCTGCCCGGGGACGAGGTCGCGCTCCGGTTCGACTCGCCAGATCGTCACGGATTCGATGTGGTACCCTGCGCCATGGACCTTTCAGGAAAAGATCGGCGATTCCTCAGAAGCCTCGGCAACGCGCTGAAACCGGTGGTCTGGGTCGGACGAGAAGGACTCACCCCGGGCATTCTGCGATCTATCGACGAAGCGCATTCCGGCAGCGAGCTCATCAAGATCAAGATTTTGGAAGCGAGCGCCGCGGAGAGAAAGTCGTTCGTTTCGGAGCTCGGGGAGGCCACCGCCTCCGCCGTAGTCGGCATGGTCGGAGGCACGATCCTGCTCTATCGGCCGGATCCGGAATCTCCGCGAATCACGCTCCCCTCGTCGCGGGACTGACCCCAGGCTCGATCAAGCTCAGATCCACGACCAGATCAGCCGCGATTGCTTCGAGCTGCCGGCGAAGCTGCGCCGCGTCCAGATCCGCGGGCAATCGAAGTTGCGCGGTGGCGCGGAAGAGCCGCTCGCCGCTCATCGGCGCGTTCGTGCGCTCCGTCGAGAGACGATCCACGTTGACGCGCGCGCGGGCCAACGCTTCCGAAACGGCGCGCACGATTCCGGGGCGATCGTGCCCGACCAGCTCCAGATCCAGACGAGGAAGTCCCGCGGCGGGGTCGTCCTCTTCGCCGGTCCGCTCCGCGTGCACGCGAAGTCCGCGCTCCGTCAATCCATCCAGATCCGCGAGCATTGCGTCGACCTGGTCGCTGGGCGCTTCCAGGAGGACGACTCCCGCGAACTTGCCCGCGAGCCGCGCCAACCGGCTCTCCAACCAGTTCGCGCCATGCTGATTCACCGTCTGCGCGAGGAGCTCGACCAGTCCCGGCCGGTCCTCCGCGATCACGGTGAGCACGATCGATGTATTCATGAAGGGCCTCGCTTTCGGATCTCGATCGAAGCGATCACTCCCACTCGATCGTGGCCGGCGGTTTCGTGGTGACGTCGAGCGCGACGGCGCTCACCGGTTCGAAGCTGGAGATCTTTTGTGCGATTTCGCGGATGCATTCGGCGGGGAGCTCCGCGGGTCGCGCGGTCATGCCGCGCTCGGAGAGCACCGGACGCACCACCACGAGCTCGCGTCCCTTCCCGTCCAGCGAAACCGGCACCAGCACCGTCGGACACTGCCACACGATCTTCATCATCCCGTGGCGTTCGAGCGTTCCCATCACGATCGCATCCAGCTCTCGCAGGAGGGAGAGGCGTTCGCGGGTGATGGTGGCGGGGACCACGCGCGCTTGCGTGAGGGAGCGCCCCGACACCTCGTAGAGGCACCGGTTGATCCCATCGACGCGCTTCGCGAGCGAGATCGCGATCTCGGTGATCGCGGGCCATCCCGGATCGGGGCCGGTCAGGAGAACCGGATGCTCGTAGCTGCGGAGGTCGGCTTTCACGCCGACCGAGCGCACCGGAAGCGGCAATCCCGTGAGTCCGGTGCCGCGCAACGCCTCCGCCACTTCCGCCCGAATCCGGAACTCGTCCCAGTCTTCTTCCGCGCGCGCGCATGCGACGCGAATGCCGAGGCCCGGCCCCGGGAAGGGATGGCGATCGATGCTCGAAGGATCCAGTCCCAGGGCGGCGCCCAGCTCCCGCACCTCGACCTTGTACAGATCGGCGAGCGGCTCGATGACGCGCCCCTGCGCGATCATCTCCTGGACGAGCGGCACGCGATTGTGGTGCGTCTTGATCAAATCGGCGCGCTTCGTTCCGCCCGTCTCGATGGTGTCGGGATAGATGGTGCCCTGGCCGAGCATCACGTGGGAGAGATCGAGAGCGCGCGCTTCCCGTTCGAACACCTCGATGAAGGTGTCCCCGATCGCCTTGCGCTTCTCTTCCGGATCGATCAGCCCTTCCAGCGCGGCCAGGAAATCACCGGAAGCATCGACGGTGCGCAAGCTCGGCCCCAGTCCCAGCTCGCGCAGCTTCGCATCCACGCCCGCGCTCTCGTTCTTGCGCATCAGCCCGTTGTCGATGTGAAGAAGACGGAGCCGCTCCGCGCCCAGCGCACGCAGGAAGAGGAGCGCCGCGACGGTGGAGTCCACGCCTCCCGAGGCGAGCAAGAGGACGTGACGGTCCTGCACCTGCTCGCGGATCGCCGCGCATCGCTCTTCGACCTGATCGCCCACATGCCAGTCCGCGCGCGCGCCGCAGATCTCGAGCGCGAAGTTGCGCAGCATCGTCAGTCCGCCGGGAGTGTCATCGACCTCCGGGTGGAACTGCAGGCCGTAGTGGCGGAGGCTCTCCGATGCGATCGCCGCGTTCCTGTGGTCGTGCGTCCGGTCCGTTCCTCCGGTCGAATATCCCAACTCGACGAATCCGGGCGGAAGCTCGGTGACGGTGTCCCCGTGGCTCATCCATACCGTCTCCTCGCGCGAGAGCCCGGCGAAGATCGGCGAGTCGTGGACGATGCGCAACGTAGCCGCGCCGTATTCGCGGCGCGTGTGCTCGACTTTCCCGCCCGAATGCTTCGCGATCTCTTGATGCCCGAAGCAGAATCCCAACACCGGGATTCCCAGGTCGAGGATGCCCCGGCTCCACCCCGCCTCATCATCGAACGCGCTGAGGGACGGACTTCCGGAGAGGATGATTCCTTTGTAATGGCGGAACGATTCGATCGGATCGTCCGGATCCCGGATCTCCGCGTGCACGCCCAGCGAACGGATTTTGGTGGCGATCAGATGGACGTACTGCCCACCGAAGTCGAGGACGGCGATCGTGTCGTGTTGAGTCATGGCGGCACTATACGGCCACGCCCCGGCGGCTGTCATGGGTTTCGGGCAGGTGCGGCTCGACCCCGCTCCGGGTTCCGTGTGAGAATCGCCGTGCTCCACCGGCTTGTGTGAATCGTAGGTCATTGACTCAGGGGACGGGCCCGTGCCGCAGCCATCCGCCGCCGAGGTCTTCAACGATGCGATCGCGCTCGCTCCCGAGCAGTGGCCGGCCTTCCTCGATCGCGTCTGCGATGGGGATGATGCGCTCCGCTCCGAAGTCGCGTCACTGCTCGAGGTCTATGTGCAGCATCCGCCGCCGCCAATGCCGCAGGCTGGTGGAGCGACGCCGGAACGAGTCGGTCGTTACCGCATCCTCGGCGAGTTGGGCCGCGGTGGAATGGGGAGAGTCTTCCT
This sequence comes from uncultured bacterium, assembly GCA_946886185.1. Next base: position 7,889 of record CAMPIC010000028.1, on the reverse strand, counting down.
GGCCGAAGATCCCTCCCTGCACCGGCGCGTCGCGCTGAAGATGCTGCCCTGGCGATTGGGGTACGACCCGCAACGACTCGCGCGCTTTCGACGCGAAGCGAAGATTCTCGCCAGCCTCAGCCATCCGCACATCGCGACCGTGTTCAGCCTCGAACAGGTAGACGACGTTCCTTTCCTGACCATGGAGTGGGTGCCCGGTGAGGGGCTGGCGTCAAGGCTTGCTCGGCCGGGTGCCGGAGGACTGAGTGCTGCCGACGTCCTACGCATCGCCAGCCAGATCATCTCTGCTCTGGAAGCTGCGCACGAGCGTGGAATCATCCATCGCGATCTAAAACCGGCCAATGTGATCTTGACCAAGGAGGGAAACGTCAAGGTCCTGGACTTCGGCCTGGCGAAGATGAAGGACGATCCGCCCGACGGCGCCGCGGAGGAATCGGAGAGAGATGAGCAACGACGGGAGCTGGAATCGACATCTTCTCGCGATCATGAGCCTGTTCGCGGTGTCGGCTCGCTCGGGTTTTACGGTCCTCACGCGATCCACACATCCGGTTCGGAAACGATTCCGGGCTCCATCCTCGGCAGTCCGGGCTATATGAGTCCGGAACAGATCCGAGGTGGAGAGATCGGGCCGCAGACTGACCTGTGGTCATTCGGTTGCCTGTTGTACGAGTGTCTGACCGGCAGCCCCGCATTTCCCGGACAGACGGGCGCCGAGAGGATGTCGAGGACTCTCGAATCGGAGCCGAACTGGCCTCCGCTGAACGATCGAATGTCCGCGGCGATCCTGCGAATCGTGCGGAAGTGCCTCGTCAAAGACCCAGTCCACAGGGTAGCGCGCGTTTCCGAAGTTCGCGATGAGCTGGAGCGGATCTCCCGAGAAGAAGCCCTGGATCGCGTCGTATCGGCGACCCTCCGTTCACGCCTGATCGGAGTCACGATGCGCCAGCGCCTGCTCCGAGTTCTCGCCGCCACAGCAGCTCTGTTCCTGCTCCTGGCGTTGTTTCGCTCGCAAAGTGGAGGACAGACCGAGAATGACCCGCTTCGCAAACTGACCACGAACGGCAGCGTGTTTTCGTTCGATCTCTCTCCCGACGATCGAACGGTTGCGTACGCGACGACCTGGGGAGCGCTCGTTCTTCTGGATTTGAACACCGGTATCGAGATCGAGTTGTTCCGAATCCCGGACCTCTCCACGGTCATTTGGTCCCCCGATGGCAGGACCATTCTTGCGCAAAGCGCCGCCACCTACCTTGTCGATGTCGAGTCTCGAGTGTCGACTCGGATTGGCATCGCCAATTTTCACGCGTTCGACTGGACTGACGACGGCGACGGAGTCGTCGGTTCGATCCTGGCGCCGAGCGAGTTCGGCACAGATCGGCTGGTGCTTTTGGAAGCGACCTCGTCGGACACGACGTCCTACCCATTGGATCCTGATATAAAGTTCATCACCAACATTCAGTGTTCTCCGACCGGACCGGAGTTGCTCGTCTACGGCACCGCCTCCGACGGTGGACCCGCGTGCTGGATCACTGACCGCATCGGCACACCCATCCAGCGGCTGTCGATAGTCAGCCGCTGCATTCATTGGTCCCCTGGTGGAGATGCGGTCTTGTACTTGTCGGGAGATGAACCTTCCGTTCTGCGGCGAGTGCAGATCGTCCGAGGTCCAGATGGCGAACTCGACGCCGATTCCGCGATCGCGGAGTTAACCGGTGGCACCTCCGAAATCGTTCCATTTCATTCTGGTTCGAAAATCATGTCTTTGACGGGGGCCTCGACGAGCATGCTGTGGTCCCTGGAACGTCGCGGCCAGAATTGGACGCGGCGAGCCTTGCGCGTGGATAGAGGGCTGTGGCACCCACGGATCTCTCCGGATGGGCGAAACGTTGCGGTGACGGACTGCAGTGAGCCCGACGTGGGTATCGAGGTGCTGTCTTTGGACACGGCCACCTCCGCGACGAAGATCGATGATCCCTCCGTGTGGATCGCCTGGTCGCCCGACGGGCGCTCCATTGCGTATCGGTCTACGAAGAGTCAACTACTCTCGGTCGTGGATCTGTCGAGCGGCGCGACTCGGGTCCTGTCGAACGAGCGGTGCCATGGATATGTCTACTGGTATCCCTCGGAGCACCTTCGGTACCAACCGATTTCCACCGCGAATCGCGACTATCGGTCGATGGAATCCGCTACGGAAGCCGAGCGAACCCTTCTCGATGAATCCCGAGGAACAGCCTTCCAATCCGCCATCTCCCCGGACGGTAGGTGGATGGCATTGGCCGGAAACCGCAACGGGGTAAAGAACGTGGCGGTGTGGTTGGTCGACTTGATCGAGGGGACGGAAACGAACCTGTATGACGGCGCGGCCGCGCCGATCGGATGGTCTGACGACGGGAGCTGGGTCTACGCCGCGCGCGCCGAACCGGTCGGCGAGCGCGGAATGGTGGAGGAAGCCGAAGTCATACGCATCCCAGTTCGAGGCGGGGAAGCTGAATTGATGGTTCAACTTCCCGCCGGTAACTTGTTGAACTGGAGCGACGCGGACATTTCTCCCAACGGCAGTCGGGTGGTGGCCACGATCCACCAAGTCAGCCGGGACCTCTGGGTATCGACGATCGATTGACGCTGTTGAGGCCGTCAGCGAATCACTCCGACATGCACGATGGCTGCGTTTCCGCCCGCTTCCATGCGAATCATGTAGACGCCGCTCGGCAATGCACGCCCGTTGCGATCGGCGCCGTTCCATTCGACCGAGTGCCGTCCCGCCGACTGGTGAGCATCCGCGATCGTAGCTACTCGGCGTCCACGCACATCATAGACGGTGAGAGAGACACGCCCCGCTTCGGGAAGATCGTAGACGAGCGTGGTTCGGGGTTGGAACGGGTTCGGGTGAACCGCCAGGTGGAGACGATCCGCTCGGCTCGGAGCATTCGGTGCATCGGACGGATCGAGTTCGCATCCGAACGTCCACATCTCGTCCGAGACTTGCGCTCCGCTCGATCCTCCGAACAGGACGGTTCGATCGCGGGGCGCCCGCGTCAACGTTGCAAGCCTCAGGGGGCCGGCAGCTCCTCCACCGGAGCTCAGCTGCCGCCACTCGCCGACGTATTCCCAGAGATCGTCGTACAACACGCCATCCTTCTCCCCGCCGTGCAGCAGGATCGTGCCGCAGCTCGACCGGACACCCATCTGATGGCTGATGCGAGGTGATGGGCCGGATGGTCCCAGGTTCGTCCAGGAACCGTCGTCGTAGACCCAGTTGTCGTTCGTCTCCACGCCTCCCGGGAGCTGCCCGCCGAACATGTGGATTCGCTCCGCGGCCTCGTCGTACACCATCGTGTGGAAGGAACGGAAGCCTGGTGGGCTGTTGTCGGTGACGAGGGTCCAGGAAGCGATGCCGTCGAACTCCCAGGTATCGCGGGAACGTCCCGACGCGGTCGCGCCCCCGTAGAGCACGGTCGCGCTTCGATCGGCTGCATAGGCCATCCCGGCGAAGCCGCAGGTGGGTCCGGCATTCGAGACGAAGGTCCACGTGACTCCGTCCCACATCCAGGTATCGTTGAGGTACCCCAGCTCGGCGTTGAAGCCGCCATGAAGAATGATGCGGTCGGTTTCCCGGTCCCACACCATCATGTGTCCCCAGCGTGGGGACGGGGAATTCAGCGGCGCCAGCTGGGTCCATTGAGAGCCGTCCCAGCCCCACGTGTCTCCCAGACCGCTCACTCCATCGTTCCCACCGAACAAGGTCAACGTTTCGGATGCTTCGTCATACGCCGCGGCATGCGCGTTGCGAGCCGAAGGAACGGAGCCTGGATGTTCCGTCCACTCGGCAGGGCAGGCGCATTCCTGGAGCATCAGGACCGACATGCCCATCTGCGTGGAGTACACGCTGTCCTCCAAATCGACTCGCAGGAGGAAGCCGCTGACCGGCGCGCCCTGACTCACGTGCTCGGCCATGTTCAGCTCAATTCTCCAAAAACGATCGCCATCGAATTCGCCGAATCCGGCAGGGATCCACGGCCAGGCGTCTATCGGCAAATCCGGCGGGAACCCTCCCTCCGGGATGCCCGAGAGGTCCAGTAGGCGGAAAACCGCTCCCGTGACATTGCCGGGACCAGGCAGGAACTCCCCGTCCATAGATCGGCCGACCTGGACGGGCACCTCGTCGCCGAGGCGATACTGGATGACGCTTTCGTTGGGGAGTACCTGATAGGGCGCGCTCGACCCGCCTTCTTCGGAGCAGCCTTCCAGGCAGAGGTTGTATGCGGCCGTGCCTTTGGCGGCACAATGTAAGCAAACGTTCGGAACGACCACACATACGATGGCTCCGGGCCCACCAGTGCAATCCCAGGCGAACTCAACCATCGCTCTGAAACAGTCCTCCTGACACTGATTCGGATCGGCCGCCGACGCCGTAGGTCGAAACAGGAGACAGGCTGCCGCGAGAAAGGATGCAATTTGAATCCGCGAGCCGATTGACCTTGTCATTCTGTCCTCACTCTTCTGCTGCAGCACGCCGGCGTGCCGCTCGCCGGTCCTGTTCGCCGGTTCTCCTGAGCGGGATCCCGGTGATTCCGGATCCGTTACGTCGAACTCACTCGTTTCGGGCATGGCATGGCCTCGACCCGATCCTAGGTCCCGTGAGAGGATCGCCCTGTCCCATCGGTATGGGCGCGGATCGAGATGAAATCGTGTCGGTCTTTTTCGTCTGGCGGCGCATTCAGGTCAGAGGGCGAGATGGAAGAGACGGATGTCACCGCGATACTGGAGCGCCTGCGTCAGGGCGACCGCGCTGCCTACGACAGCCTGGTTCCGATCATCTATGAAGAGCTCCGGCGCGCCGCCCAGGGGTTGATGGCCAGGGAACGGGATGGCCACACCCTCCAGACGACCGCCCTGGTCCACGAAGCCTGCATCCGGCTCTTCGACTTCCGGGACGCGCGTTGGGAAGATCGCGGGCACTTCCTGCGGGCGGCTGCTCGCGCCATGCGGCACGTCTTGATCGACCATGCTCGCGAGCGCAACCGTCTCAAGCGAGGCGGGGACGCGCGCCGGCTTCCCCTCGATCAAGTGAGCGACGAAGCCGCTACCATGTTCGGCTGTCCGGACCTGGACATCGTGGCTCTGAACGACGCGATCGACCGGCTCGAGGGCTCCTTTCCGCGCCAGGCCAGGGCGGTGGAGCTCATCTTCTTTGTTGGGTTATCCCACCCGGAAGCGGCTCAGCTTCTCGAAGTCAGTCTGAGCACGATCGATCGAGATTGGTCGTTTGCCCGTGTCTGGCTGTTGCGCGAGATGGAACGACCGTCTCGGCCGCCCCACCCCTACGAAGCATAGGATCGCTTGCACTCAGGGGACACTCTGGGTATCGGAGTTGATTGAAACGGATGCCTCACGCCCTGCGCGATCGGGTGTCGTTCGAGCCGAAGCTCAGGAATGCCGACCTACCGACGTTTCAAGGAGTGGCGGGAGGCTGCCCCGGAGCAGCGTCGTGCCAGTGCCCGTGCTCCACCGACCACACCTTGCCGGCAGGAGCGGGACCCGGAGGCTGCGGAGCCCCCGGAGTGGCTGCCGGAGTCTGACCCGGAATAGAAACGGGAGCCTGGCCGGCTGGCATCTGACCGGGCGCGTCGTGCCAGTGTCCGTGCTCCACCGACCACACCTTCCCTGCGGGCGCAGGACCTGGAGGTTGCGGAGCTCCCGGAGTTCCCGGGTTGGCGCTCCCGGGCAGCATCGAGGAGGTGTTGCCCGGCCCGGATTCCGGCGCGGTCGACACCTTGGCGAACCAGAGTGCGCCGATCATGAGCGCACCCACGCCCACCACCATCGCGAGCGTCTTGTGCCGCGCGGCCGGACGCGCCTCCGTCTCGTGGCAATGCTTGTACTTCTTGCCGCTGCCACACGGGCAAGGATCGTTTCGTTTCGGCGTCGGCATGGCGAAATTCCCCTCTCTCTGAGTCCACATCCTACTTGAGGAGGTGAACTGGCCTGCTGTACTGCAATCCCGCCGCTCGGAGGCGATAACGATACACCGCGGCGGGCAGCTCGCGGCCGGAATCGTCGCGGCCATCCCAACGGACCGCGTGATCTCCGTCCGAGACCACGCCGTCGATGAGCGTCCGGACCCGCCGTCCTTGCGTATCGAACACCGCCAGCTCGACTCGATCCGGATAGGCGAGCGAGAACGAGAACCAGGTCGCGTCCCGGAACGGATTGGGCCCGCCCGGACGCAGCTCGAGAGCGGCCGTCGGCGAAGCATGTTCGCCGACCGCGCTGGTAACGGGCGAGTGCAGGAAGGTGTACCACGCCGCCGGCTCCGCTCTCGGCATCCCTTCGGCGCGGCCGCTCCCATCCTCCGTATGGATGTAGTAATCAGTCGGCCCTCCCGTCTGCGGGGCGGGAATCGTGGCGGCGTATTCGTTCTCTGCGCCCTGCGCCATGGGCAGAACGATCCAATCTCCGCCGCTCTGGCGATAGTGCAGCTCGGCGACGGTGACCGGCTGTCCGCTGTGCGGAACGATCCGCGCGGTAATCGCGACGGGGCTCTCCTGCGGTTCCCTCACCGCGATGTGCTCGACGCGCAGCATCCCGCGATCGGCGATGTCTTTGGCCCGGCAGTGAAGGGCGTCGTCGGTCAACCATCCGCTGTAGGTGTACCCGCGCACGTCGTAGCCCGGCAGCGCCTGCTCATATACCGCGAGCGCGTCCGCGTCGTAGGTCGCGTTTCCGAAAAGGGGGACGTAGACGCGATCGTTCGCGATCAGGCTGTTCGTGTATGACGCTGGCTGGCCGCTTCCGATGTTGTAGCAAAAGACTCGATGGACCTGATAGTTCCTCCCGGTGGAGGAAGGCAGCGAAGCGAGTAGAGTGGCGCGCTGGTTCAGGTTCGCGTAGGTGCCGTGCGTCGGCCAGACATCCTTGACCAGGACGGTCTCTTCGTCCAGGAACTTCGCCCAGGTGTCGATGTGATGGATCCCGCCCGGCTCGATATACTCCATCACCGAATAGGTCTCCACTCCGTAGTAGTCGTGCATCAGCTGATCGACCTGCGCGGGTGTCATCCCGTTGGCGGAGGCCGCCTCGTTGTAGACCAGCCGCGTAGACGAGCTGATGTGAGCCCCGTCGGTCATGTAGTTGCCGCCGGTATGCCACATGTCGTGATGCACCACCGGGATGCTTTGTTGATCCCCGAAGTGGATCGGAATGAGATCGTCGTTGGCACGGGCAGGGCGGTTGTAGACATGATCGATGATCGCGACCTCTTCGTTGCCGTCGAAGACGAACCACGGTCCGTAGTCGCGCGTCCAGATCGAGTCGTTCGGCCGCACCAGGAGCTGGACCTTGCTCATGTCCACTCCGTTGCTCGTGAGGTTCGACACCGCCGCGCTCTGGTTGGCGCTCGAGACGACCACATGGAGCGTCAGTTCGTCGTCCAGATCCCGCAGCAAGGTGTACGGCAAACCCAATGGATACCGGATCAAAACTCCGGAGAGCGGTTCCCATTCCGCGCAGTTTCGAACGGGAGCCGCCGGAGGCGGATCGGCCACGCGCATTCCGCGAATCGCCTCGAGCTCCGCTTCGCGTCCGCGCCAGGCTTCGCGCTCCGCCGCCGTCTCGTGATGGGGAAGCAGCTCTTCGATTCCGTCGACGTCCCACTCGGCTGACGCGGGGTACACGGCACACAGAAGAAGAACGGAGCTCGCGGGAAGGACCCGAGCAAACAGGAAGCGCGACACGAAGGACTTGCGGGCGAGCTGCATCGTTCCCCCTGAGTGGTGCAAATTTGTCCGAACGTGCCGTCGTACGGTGCGGTCGCTGCCGCGCGTGCCGACGGAGCGCCACCCTGACCGAGCGTCATGGCGATCGACGGCGTCGGCCTCCGGCCTTGCCTC
>CAMPIC010000027.1 GCA_946886185.1 uncultured bacterium | reverse complement strand
TGAAAGAGATGCGCATCGTATCCTCCCGTGGTGGATGGCCTACCCGCCGCCCGGAGCAAGCTATCGAAAGTCATCCAGCTCGGTGCGGAAACACTGGAGCAATGCGAAGTCCGCGATGAGTCCCACCTTGAATCCGCCTGCAGTGCCGTTAGCGGGCCCCGACGAGTCGGGTCAGCCCTACCAGGATCGCTCCACCGAAATCGCGCCGTCGTCGTAGGTGTTCCAGGTTCCGTGCGCCGGCCGCCACACGATCTCGTCGCGCAGCCGCCACGTTCCCGAGAGAGAGCTCCGTGTCAGGATCGACATGCGTCCCGATCGACCGTCGGCGGCCACGTCGGCATCCCATTTATCCATCTCGCTCCAGCGGAATTCCGCGCGCAATCCAGATGGAGTCTCCAGATAGGTCCGTAGCGTCCCGGCGAATCGTCCGGTCTCCGAATCGCCGCTCACATAGAAAGTCCAATCCACGAAGCTGCGATCGGGAGACACCTGCCAGGTCCACTCCGTGGAAGGTCCGGTGCCGGCGCCGGGGGTCCGGAATCGGCGAAAGCGTCCGTAACTCGCGTCGGCGTTGCTGAAGCCGGAAACACTGACCCAGTTCACGAGCGGCGGAGGGTCCTCCGTGTTGCTCGGAACGCAGCCGTACCCATCCAGAACCTGCGAATACGTGAATCCGCCGTCCGCTTCACAGACCCACACCGTCATGACGCACGTGGTGTCGCTCTCGATTCCGAATTCGTGGTACAGGCACCCGGATGGCGCTTCCTGCCAGCCGCCTTCGTTCAACAGCAGGTGCGCCGACATCGCTTCCAAAGAGGCAAGTCCGACGCGATTGAGCTGACCGATCACCATTCCCTTCGCGTATCGAGCGACCGAGTCGGCGGAAGCAAAGGTGGGAGAGACGTCCCGAAACGCTGGAGGCAGCTCCGGCAGTCCGCCTTGCAGCCTCGGACGCAGGAGGTCCGTGTCCCCGTCATGATCTCCGCAGGCAGGGAGGAGTACCAGAAGAGCGACACACACGAAAAAGCGCGAGAGGTGCGGCATATCGTCCTCGCATCTGCGAATGAAACCCCGGAATCGGATGCGCGCCATCAACTCTAGCCGACAAGCGGAGCCGCCCACAACCTCGACCATTTCACTGCAGCGCGAGGCGCACGTCCCCTGTCGAGGCGCACTCCGGCTGTCAAAGTGGGGTCGCTTCCGGTCGGGTCTCTTCAATCCTGACCCGTTCCACGCCGCGACGCAGAAGACCGCGGGTACGCGCCACCAGGATCAGCGCCACCACCGCGAGCCCGAAAGCCAGCCCCCACCAGAGCCCTACCGGACCCAGAGCGGTGCGGAAACCGAGCGCGAGGCTCACCGGCATGCCGGCCAGCCAGAACCCGGTCAGGTTGACGAGCATCGGAACGCGCGTGTCGCCGGCGCCGCGCAAAATCCCGGCAGCCACCGCCTGCATTCCATCGAAGAGCTGGAACACGCCCGCCACCGGGATCAACGAAGCCGCCAGAGCGAGCGTCGCCGGATCGGTCGTATACAGTCTCGCGATCGTTTCGGGGACGAGAAGGAACAGCGACGCGGCCACCGCCATGAATCCGACTCCGTAGAACAGCGACGCCAGCGCGTGCCGCCGCGCCAACGGCATCTCCCCCGCTCCGATCGCGTTGCCGACGAGCACCGCGGCAGCCTGTCCCACGCCGAACGGAACCATGAAGGTCACCGACGCGATATTGATCGCCACTTGATGAGCCGCCACCGGCACGGTGCCGAGACGACCCATGAGCAGCGCGACGGTGCCGAAGGCCGTGTACTCGAGCAGTGACATGATCCCGATCGGCAGTCCGAGCGATACCATTCTGCCCAATGCCCGGAGATCGAGCGCGTCCCGCCGCATTGGTCGTAGGCTGGGTCGCAATGAGCGCCAGGCGATCAAAAGAAGCAGTCCCGCCATTACCCAGCGTCCGATCGTGGTGGCAATGGCTGCCCCCACCACGCCGAGAGCCGGAAACCCCAGATGGCCGAAGATCAGGACCCAGTTGAGCGCGGCGTTGAGCAGATTGGCCAGCACGATGGTCAGGAAAATGGAGCGGACGAGGTGGAGCGCTTGCAGGCTCTGGCGCAGCACGACGAAGACATAGAACGGAATCACGCTCAGCGCGGTCCATCGCGCATAGGCGCCGGCGAACGGCGTTACGTCGGCGGGCTGGCTCAGGAGCCGCAGTCCTGTCTCCGCGAAGAGGAGCAGGGCTGAGGCCGGTAGGGACAGCGCCAGCGCGAGCACCATGCCGCGCTGAACGCTGCGCGCGATCGCCATTCGATCGCGCGCTCCCACCGCCTGAGCGACCAGCGGATCGAGACCCATCAGGATCCCCATCCCCGTCACGGCGCAACCGAAGAAGCAGACGTTGCCCAGCGCCACGCCGCCGAGAGCCGCAGCGGAAACCCGGCCGACCATGGCCGTATCCACCACTCCCATCAACATCATTCCGAGCTGAACCGCGACGATGGGTCCAGCCAACCGGAGGATCGATCGACTTTCTTCCCGTGTCGGTAGCAAGCGGGAAATCAAAATAGCTCCAAGGTGGGGCGCTCGGGTCTGACTCGATCGATCGGCCGCTGACGGACGCCGCGTACCGGCCCCGAGAGGTTCGACGAGCGCGCCGCTGGATGGCAATCACGAATTCCGGGAAGCCAGCAGGTTCCTTGCATGCATCTGCCTGCCGGATTACATTCGCTCGCAGAAGACACGCCAACAAGGAGATGCGCATGTCCAAATTCTTTCTGGCCGCCTGTCTGCTGGGATTCGTGCTGGGTGCCGGAGGGTGCGGAGGGGGCCAGAACGGCGCCTCCGACACCATCGTGCTGGGACATCTGGCCTCCATGACCGGCGACACGGCGACCTTCGGAACGAGCTGCGACGAAGGGCTTCGCCTGGCTCTCGAGCAGATCAATGCCGACGGCGGCGTGCTCGGCAAACAGGTGGTGGTGATCACCGAAGACGATCGCTCCGTCACGAGCGAAGCCCGGACCGCCGCCAACAAGCTGATCACACGCGATCAGGTGGTTGCGCTGATCGGGGAGATTGCCTCCAGCCGCTCGATCGCGGCGGCTCCGGTGGCACAGGTGGCGCAGATCCCGATGCTCTCGCCTGGCAGCACCAACCCCAAAGTGACCGAGGAAGGAGACTACATCTTCCGCTCCTGCTTCATCGATCCGTTCCAGGGAACGGCGATGGCGACGTTCGCGATGGAGAACCTGGGTCTGCGACGCTTCGCCATCCTCTATGCGAACAACAGCGACTACAGCGTGGGACTGCGGGACTTCTTCAAGGAAGCGGTCCTGGCCAACGGCGGCGAGATCGTGGCGGAGGAGAGCTACGCGGAAAAGTCGGACAAGGATTTCAAAGCGCAGCTCACCAAGATCAAGGAGACCAACCCGGAAGCGATCTATGCCTGCGGGTATTACACCGAAGCCGGGCTCATCGCGCGGCAGGCTCGCGAGCTCGGAATCACCGTCCCGTTGCTGGGAGGCGACGGCTGGGACAGCGACGTGACGGTGCAGTCGGGCGGACAGGCGGTGGAAGGAGCGTACTTCACCAACCACTATGCGCCCGATCAGGATCGCCCCGAGGTCCAGAAGTTCGTCGCCGACTACAAAGCGCGCTACAACGGCAAGGTTCCCGACGCGATGGCGATCCTGGGCTACGACGCGATGCGGCTGATGGCGGATGCGATCGAGCGAGCCGGCAGCACCGACGGCGCGGCCATTCGCAATGCGCTCGCCGCGACCCAAGGATTCCCGGGCGCGAGCGGCACCATCACCATGGATGAGCATCGCAACGCCAACAAGCCTGCCGTGGTCGTGCAGATTCGGGGCGGCAAGTTCGAATACGTCACCGAGGTCGCGCCCAAGTAGAGCGCGGCGATCGATGGACTTTCACTACTTCCTGCAGCAGATCGTCAACGGCCTCTCCGTCGGCGCGATCTATGCGCTGATCGCCGTCGGGTACACCATGGTGTACGGCATTCTGCGCCTGATCAACTTCGCGCACGGCGACGTCTTCATGGTCGGCGCGATGACCGCGCTGCTCCTCGCGCAGAGCTTGGGTTGGACGGGAGGTTTCGCGGTCCTCTTCTACCTCATGGCCGCGATCCTGGTCTGCTCCGCTCTCGGGTTCACCATCGAACGGCTCGCCTATCGCCCGCTGCGAAATCAAGGACGACTCACCTCGCTCATCACCGCGATCGGAGTTTCGCTTCTCCTGGAATACGGCGGGCAGCTCCCCTTCGTGTTCGGCCCCACCGACAAGGTGATGCCGGAGATCTGGCCGGCGCTCTCGCGGCGCATCTCCCTGAGCGGAGTCGAGGTGAGCTACATCGATCTGGTCGTGTTCGCCCTCACGCTGATTCTCATGCTCGTACTCACCTACATCGTGCTCTACACCCGCGTCGGGCTCGCCATCCGCGCAGTCAGCTTCAACTTCGGCACGGCATCCCTCATGGGCGTGAACGTCAACCGGGTGATCAGCTACACCTTCATCCTCGGATCCGCGATGGCCGCGGCCGGAGGCCTCCTCTATGCAATGAAGTACCTCACGATCAACCCGTTGACCGGACTGGTCCCGGGACTCAAGGCGTTCATCGCCGCGGTCATCGGCGGCATCGGCAACATTCCCGGCGCCGTGGTGGGAGGAATCCTCCTCGGGATGGTGGAGGGATTGGTCGCCGCCTATATCCCGCAGGGAAGCCAGTACCGCGACGGAGCCGCGTTCCTCATCCTGATCACCATTCTCCTGGTCAGCCCTTCCGGCCTTTTCGGGAAGAGCACCGTTGAAAAGGTCTGAGACCGCGCCCAGGGGACTCGCCTCGCTGCGGGCCAATCTCGGAATCATTGGCGTCATCCTCGCCCTCATCCTGCTCGGCTCGTTCGTCTTTACGCGCCAGGGGATCGGCGGATACAACTTCGAGATCGTCATGCAGGTCGGGGTGGCGATCATCCTCGCCGTCAGTCTCCAGCTCATCAACGGATTCAGCGGGCAGTTCTCGCTCGGCCATGTCGGTTTCATGGCGATCGGCGCGTATCTATCCTCCTACCCTTCGCTCCATTTCGGACGGGAGATGTCCGACCCGATCGCGGTCATCCTGTTCTTCCTCGCGCTCGGCCTGTGTGTGGCTATCGGCGGCCTCTTCCTCTTCGGACTGTTCCTGCTCGCGCGATGGTCGGGAAGACTCCACTCCTCCTTGCCCGCGGCCGTCATGGTGCTCGTCTTTATCTGGATCGTGTTCGACATTTCGCGCGCTTCGCAGGTGCCGGAGGGCCAGTCGCCGCCTCCCTACTTGATCGTCTCGACCGTGATCGAACGGCTGGGGCGGATATACGGGGGCATTCTCGCGACCGGTATGCCGATCGCGCAGCGCATCTCCGAAGTCATTCCGGCCGCGATCCAGCAGCCTCTCTGCTTCCTCGCGCTCCTGATCGGGGGAGGAGCGTGCGCGGCCGCGACCGGCCTCATCGTGGGGATGCCGGCGCTGCGGTTGCGCGGCGACTACCTCGCGATCGCCACCTTGGGGTTCGCGGAGATCATTCGCGTCGTCATCACGAACACGCGTCCCCTGGGAGCGGCGCTCGGGTTGGGAGGGATTCCGATCCACACGAGCTTCGCCTGGCTCTACGGCACGGCCATCGTGACCATCGTGATCATCTGGCGGATCGCCTATTCCGCGAAGGGCCGCGCCATCATGGCGGTGCGCGACGACGAGATCGCCGCTGCCGCCATCGGCATCGACACCACGCGTCAAAAGGTGTTCGCGTTCGTGATCGGAGCGTTCTTCGCTGGGGTGGGCGGCGCCCTCTATGCGCACTACACCGGATTCATCACCCCGACCGATTTCAATTTCATTCGCTCCGTCGAGTTCGTGGTCATGGTGACCCTGGGCGGACTCGGAAGCATCAGCGGCGCCATCCTCGCCGCGATCGTGCTCACGCTGCTCCCGGAAGTGTTGCGTCCGATCGCCGACTGGCGGATGGTGATCTATTCCCTGCTCTTGATTTCGATGATGTTGCTCAGACCGCAGGGATTGCTGGGAGGACGTGAGCTGTGGCCGGGACGGTGGCAGCGCCGATGACCACGCTGGAGTGTCAGAGGGTCTGCCGCGACTTCGGGGGACTGCGCGCGGTGGGCAACTTCTCGCTCACCGTCGCGGTCGGCGAGCTCGTGGGCCTGATCGGGCCCAACGGAGCGGGCAAGACGACCGCCTTCAACGTCATCACCGGGGTCTATCCCGCGAGCGACGGAGCCGTCCTCATGGACGGGCGCCGCATCGACGGGCACGCGCCTGCGCAGATCAATCGCGCCGGCATCGCCCGAACTTTCCAGAACATCCGCTTGTTCGGAAATCTCACCGTGCTGGAGAACGTGACGGTCGGATTCCATCGCAGCCACGGCCTCCTCAGCACGATCCTGCGCAGCTCCAAGTTCAACGCGGAGCGCGCGGAAGCGGAGAAGGACGGCCTGGAGCTGCTCCGCACTCTGGGTCTGGCGGAAAAGGCGCATCAGCTTTCACGCAATCTTCCTTATGGAGATCAACGGCGTCTGGAGATCGCGCGCGCCCTTGCCACCGGCCCGAAGATCCTGCTTCTCGATGAGCCGGCCGCCGGAATGAATCCGCAGGAAAAGATCGAGCTCATGGAATTGATCCGCTTCATCCGGGATCGGTTCCGACTGGGGATCCTGCTCATCGAGCACGACATGAAGCTGGTCATGAGCATCTGCGAACGGATCGTGGTCCTGGATCACGGCGAGACCATTGCGGTGGGAACGCCGGCGGAGATTCAAAACGATCCGCGCGTCATCGAGGCGTATCTGGGCGAGAGCGCGGAATCACCCCTCGAATCCGAGCTTCCCCAATCCTGACGATGCTGCTCGCAATCGAAAATCTCGCGGTCAACTACGGCGCCATCGCAGCGCTCCAGGGGGTCACTCTGGAGATCGAGCGAGGTCAGATCGTGACCCTCATCGGCGCGAACGGAGCGGGCAAGACCACTCTCCTGCGCACCATCAGCGGCCTGATCCGCCCCCGCGCCGGCACGATTCGCCTCGAGGGCCGCGCGATCGAGGCGCTTCCCGCGCACGAGATCGTGAAGCAGGGAATCTGCCATGTCCCCGAAGGCAGGCAGGTGTTCGCCAACCTGACGGTGCGGGAGAATCTGCTCCTCGGCGCCTATCAAGAACGTTCGCGCGAGGCAGTCGCCGCGGCCATGGATCGAGCCTTCTCGCTCTTTCCCATTCTCGCGGAGCGGAGGAATCAGAAGGCCGCGACCCTGAGCGGGGGCGAGCAGCAGATGCTCGCGATCGGACGGGCGCTCATGAGCCGGCCGCAGCTCCTCCTGCTCGACGAGCCCTCCCTCGGGCTCGCTCCCCTGGTGGTGCGGAAAATTTTCGAGATCATTCGCGAAATCAACGCCACCGGGACCACCGTATTCCTCGTCGAGCAGAACGCACACATGGCCTTGCACACGGCGCATCGCGGATACGTCCTGCAGACCGGCCGTGTCCTCAAGACCGACTCCGCCGCAAACCTCCTCAAGGACCCCGATGTGAAAAAGGCCTATCTGGGCGGCTGAGGCTGCTTTCGGAAGTACGGCGCGTCCGATATCGTACGGGAAATGCACGATCTGCCAGTCATTGCTACGATCGCGGCCGGGTTTACCGCTGCCTGGGCCCTGGGCCTGCTTACCCAACGGCTGGGCCTGTCTCCGATCGTGGGCTATCTGCTGGCCGGCGTCCTGATCGGGCCGCACACTCCGGGATTCGTGGGCGATATCGAGATCGCGCATCAGCTCGCCGAAGTGGGTGTGATCCTCCTCATGTTCGGAGTGGGAATCCACTTCCATGTGAAAGATTTGTTGGCCGTGAGGAACGTCGCGATTCCAGGCGCGGTCGTGCAGAGCGCGGTCGCGACCGTCCTCGCGGTCGTGGTCTTTTCCGCGTTCGACGTGCCGGCGCTGAACGCGGCGGTCCTCGGAATGGCCATGGCGGTGGCGAGCACCGTGGTCCTGATGCGGATGCTGAGCGATGCCGGGGTTCTGGAGACTCCGCAGGGACACATCGCGGTGGGCTGGCTGATCGTCGAGGATATCTTCACGGTGGTCCTCCTCGTCCTCATTCCGGTCTTGGGGCAACAGGGGGCCGCTTCCGGGATGGGAAGTCTTTGGACCGCCATGGGAATGGCGCTGCTGAAGATGCTCGCCCTCATCCTCGTCGTAGTGGTAGGTGGATCGCGCTTGATCCCCTGGGTCCTGCAGCGGGTCGCGGGACTGCGCTCCCGCGAGCTGTTCACGCTCACGGTGCTTGTGTTCTCCATCGCGATCGCAGCGGGCGCCTATTACTTGTTCGGAGCATCGATGGCGCTGGGCGCGTTCCTCGCCGGAATGGTGGTCGCGCAGTCCCCGGTCAGCCATCAAGCCGCGGCCGACGCCTTGCCCATGCGCGACGCGTTCGCCGTCATCTTCTTCGTATCGGTGGGGATGCTCTTCGATCCGGCCTTCCTCGTCCAATCTCCGCTCATGGTCCTCGCGGCGCTCGCCATCATCCTGGTCGCCAAGCCGCTCGCCGCGCTCCTCATCGTGACCCTGCTCGGCTATTCGGTGCGAACGGGCCTCACCGTGGCGGTCGGCCTCGCGCAGATCGGGGAGTTCTCGTTCATTCTTGCCGAGCTCGGACGGGTCCATGGATTGGTGGGCGACGAGGGACGCAACGTCCTGGTCGCTAGCGCCATCTTGTCGATCATGCTCAACCCGCTCCTCTTCCGGTCATTGCCGAGAGTCGAGTCGATTCTGCGCCGGCGGCCGAGGCTGTGGAAACTGCTCAACCATCGCGCGGAAAGACGTGCCAACCGGCTCAACGAAACCGCCCTCCAGCGCGTGCCGGTGGAGCCCGGGGTCGGACTCGCAGTCGTGGTCGGCTATGGCCCGGTGGGGCGATCCGTCAATCGCCTCCTTCGCGATGCGCGCCTGAGCACCGTGGTGGTCGATCTCAATACCGACACCGTGGCCGATCTGAACGCCAGCGGGCAGACCGCGCTCTTCGGCGATGCCGCGAACGAGACCATCCTGCGTCAGGCTGGAATCGAGCATGCCTCTCACTTGATCGTGACCGTTCCGAGCTCCGCCGATCGTTCCGCGGTGATCGCGACGGCACGCGTGCTCAATCCGAACACGCGCATCCTGGCGCGAGCGCGCTATCTGGGCGAGCGGGAGGAGATGGAACGAGCCGGAGTCGCCGGCGCCGTCTTCGAGGAAGCGGAAGCGGCGGTCGCTCTCGCCCGACTGGTGCTTGCGGATACCGGCGTGCATCGCGAGGCCGCCGAGGAGAAGGTACGCGATCTTCGCCTCCAGCTCGTACGCGAGAATCTCTCCAACATCCGGACGCAGAGGGTGCGGAGCATCATGGTGCCGTGGAACCGTGTTCAATGGCTCCCGAGCGACGCCAGCAAGGAACTGGTGCTCCGCAGGATCTCGCAGGAGCGGTTCTCCCGCTGGCCGGTGGTCGATCCGAAAACCGGCGAGACCACGGGCTATCTGCTCACCAAGGATCTCATC
The DNA here is from genome assembly GCA_946886185.1 of uncultured bacterium. Next base: position 3,300 of record CAMPIC010000027.1, on the reverse strand, counting down.
GCCGACGCATCCGCGGGCCATGATTGGACCAAGTTGGTCCGCCCGCTCCATACCGTCCGCTCCGAGGATGACATCGAATCCACGCTCACGCGCATGCAGGTGGAAGGGAGCTCGGTCTATGTCGTGGAAGGCGATGATGGACCGCTCGGGTTCGTGACGTTGGAGGACATCCTCGAGCAGGTCGTGGGGCGGATCGAGGATGAGTACCCCCACGATGCCGGACTGTCGTTGTCGAGCACGGTTGCGGCGGGTGGACTGGTCCTCGATCTGCGCGGAGGGACGCCGGAGCAGGTCATTCGTGAATTGGCGGGCTCGATCCCGCCGAACAAGATTCCCCCGAACACCGACATCGCCGCGCTCGCGCTGGCTCGCGAGAGCGCGCTTTCCACGGATTTGGGCATCGGCGTGGCGGTCCCGCATGCGCGGTGCGCCGGGCTTCGTGTGCCTCTCATTGCATTCGGACGTTCGCGCGAAGGGGTCCTCTTCTCGTTGGAATCGCACGAAGTGGTCCGGCTCATCTTCCTGTTGGTGACGCCGGAGGAGAGGCCGGATACCCATCTCTCGCTGCTCGCGAACGTGGCGTCGGTCGTGCGCGATCCGCACGTGCGCGACCGGCTTCTCAAAGCGAGCTCGCCCCCGGAAGTTCTGGAGATCCTTGCGCAAGCGTCCGCCCGGACCGCTCATGCCGCGAGCTGATCTTTCCGCAGCCGAGCCATCACGAGCTGAGCCATCACCAGCTGTGCGTGCCGCCGCCGCGCCTCTCCTTCGTTTCCATGCTCTCGGCGCCGCGCGGCTGGCGCAGCGGAACGCGCTCGCCTCGCTCGCTCTCTTGATCGTGACGCTCGTGTTCGCTTCCGATCCGGCGCGGCTGGCGAGCGCGATCGGCCTGGCCATGACCGCCTCGCAAGCGCCGCGGACTCCGGCGCTGCTGTGGATGATGTTGGCGATGCTGCTCGCGCGGCGCGCCCTCCCGACTCTCCAGCTCGGATTCGGTGGCTGGCTCGGGAGTCTTCCTCTCCGCCCCGCTGATCACCGCAGAGCGTTGGCGCTCGCTCTCACGGTTCCTCTGCTCCCTTTGATCGCCGTCCACGCCCTCTTCGCGATTCTCACTCCGATGCTGTTTCGCGAATCGATCTCGGTTCCGTCTTTGGTCGGATCGGCAGTGGGATACGTGGCGGCGGCCGCAGCGGCGGTCCCGGTGCGACGGGGAACGTTCGCGAGCCCGCTCGCTGCTCTGGCCGCGTTGGTGTGGATTCTCGGAGGCTGGATCTCGGCTGTGCTCGCGCTCTGCTTGGTCTTGTTGTGGGATCTCGTGGCCGGCCCGGCAGTGCCGATGCGGCGTCCGCGGCGGCGCAGGCGTCGTGCGGATCGCTGGATCGCGCCGACTCTGTCGTGGCGCGCGCTGGGGTGGCGCCCGATCTCTCCCACGATCACAGGAGTCCTCTTGCTTGCCGCTGCGTGGCTCTTTCGCACCAACAATGATGTGCCCGCGTCTCAGTCGGCGTTGGTGACCCGGCTCGCTCTGCTGAGCGCGATTTGGCTGGGGCTGCAAACCCTGTCGGAGGCGTTGTTCGTGCGGCGTCGGCCTTGGCCCTGGCATCGCTCGCTTCCCACCACGTCCACTCGGCGCGCGATCGACGATGCGCTCGTGCTCGGCATTCCCGCTCTTCCCGTCGTTGTCTGCGCGGTGCTGCTCGATCCCGGCAGCGCAGTGGTCGGACTGAGCGCGCTTCCGTTGCTGGCGGCGATCACCGTGTGGGCGTTGCGTCTCGCACCGGGACGCGTCCTCGGTGTGGTCGGACCCGACTCTTGGATCGGCGGTGGCTTGGTGATCGTCACCTGTACGCTCTGGCCGATGGCTTCGATCGCCGCGCTGAGTCTCGCTCCTCTCGTGATTCGTCTGGCAGCGCGGGTCGATCGCTCCCAGATCGTGACCGTATGGGAACCTCTCCATCACGATGCCGCGGGAGATTCGATGAGCGAGGTCGCGCGATGAACGAGGATCGGCGGACGCTCGTCGAGTTGCACGACGTCCGGTTCCGCTATCACCGTCGCTCGCGCTGGTGGGAACGCCGCCCTGCGGATCCAGCTGATCTGGAATGCGCGTCGCTGCGCGTCCATCCGGGGTTGACGCTGCTGCTGGGCCCGAATGGCAGTGGAAAGAGCACGCTCTTGAAACTGCTCGCGGGAGTGGAGTCGCCGGAGACCGGCTCGATCCGGATCGAAGGGCGCGATCTCTGGAAAGAAGAACGCGACGCGCGGCTTGGCCTCGCCTACGTGCCGGAGCAGCCCGATCTCACCCCTTACGCGGCGGTGAACGAGGTGATCCGTCTCGTCTGCGCGCTGCGGAGCGCACCCCTGGCCGCCGGTCACCGCGCGCTCGCGATGGTCGGGATGGAAGATCTGGGCCATCGCTCCGTCCGCGAGCTCTCGCTGGGCCAGCGCCGGCGGGTGTTGTTCGCGGCGGCTTTCGTAGGAGAACCCCGCGTCGTCTTGCTCGATGAGCCGCTCGTCGCACTCGATCTCGGGATGCGCGCGTTGGTCCTGACATGGCTCGAACAGCGGATTCGCGCGGGAGCTTCCGCGATCGTTTCCACACACGAGATCGACCCGTTCCTTGTGTTGGCGGAAAACGCCGTCGTAATGAAACGCGGGCGCCCGACTCTGTTTTCGCTTTCCGGGAAGGAGTCGGACCGCCTGGCGCAGCTTTCCGGGTGGGCGCGCGGCGAACCGTGATCAACGTGCCGTCGCTCTTCAAAATCTCCGGTAGTCGGCGCTGACTTCGCCGCTCACAATCCGATCATGGACTTAAAACCACTGCTGACTGACGCGGCGCAGCGCTCCGCGCGCTATCTCGATTCATTGCAGGAACGGAGCGTGGCTCCTTCCAAGGATGGCGTTCATGACCTGGCCAAATTCGATCTGGAGCTACAGGACCATCCGATGGATCCGGATGCGGTGCTGCGGGAGCTCGACGAGATCGGCTCGCCCGCGACGATGGGAATCGCGGGGCCGCGGTTCTTCGGCTTCGTGATGGGAGGATCGCTCCCGGCCGCTCTCGCCGCCGACTTCATGACCTCGGCATGGGATCAGAACACCGGATTGTACAACGTTACGCCCGCCACCGCTCGTCTGGAACAGGTGGCGCTGCGATGGATGCTCGAGCTGCTCGATCTCCCGCGCGAAACGGCGGGCGCGTTCGTGACGGGCACGACCGTCGCCCACATCACCGCTCTCGCGGCCGCCCGGCACGCGGTTCTGGCGAAGGCCGGCTGGATCGTCGTAGCGGACGGCCTGTTC
>CAMPIC010000026.1 GCA_946886185.1 uncultured bacterium | reverse complement strand
GCATCGTCCAGCGCCACGAAGGCCGGGTCGAGATCGAGAGCCGGGAAGGAGTGGGTACGACCATGCGGATCGTGCTTCCGGTGGAATCTCGGATTTCCAAGATCGTTCCGGTGGATCGCCGCCGAACCGATCCGGTGCCGGTCTTCGGGGAGACGGGCGAATCGGCCGGAACCACCTAGAATTCGCCTTCCGCGGGATCCATGTGCCGGTCGCGCGCGGGCGCCCCGCTTCCCAACCGCGGCCGTATTCCAACCGCCATCATCCAACTGGAAAGTGCATCCAGGTCGGGCCCAACGCGGCAGGACCGCCCGCGCCGAGTCGCAGGAACCGTGTCGCGGCCGATCCCGAGATGCGACCCGCGGGGTTCTGAGATCCCAGGGTCGAGCTGCAAGGATCCGCGGACAGGCGTGTCATCCGTAAGGCGGGATTGCAGAGGTGGTTCGCCAGAAATGCCCGGTTGGATGCAGTAAATAATTGATAGATAGTATGTTACGTCCATCGAAGGGTCCGGCTGGACGGCGCGTGTCGCCCGGGATCGTGCTTGACCCCCGCTCGACGCGGTTCCTAGGATGAGGCGCTTCGCGCCTCTCTCGAGGGCGATGGAAGGAGGAGTCCCCGCTTGTCCAGTTCCACGGGCGCCCCGGAAAGGCGTCTCCGCCAGATGGTGGAGGCGTTGAAGGGGAAGCGCCGGCTATTGGTTCTGACCCACGACAATCCCGACCCCGACTGCATCGCGAGCGGATGGGCTCTGACTCGTGTGGTGCGCAAGGTGAAGCGGATGCGGGTCGATTTCGCATACGCCGGCATCATCGGACGGAACGAGAATCGCACTCTGGCCGAAGTGCTGCGCGTTCCGATCCGCCCGCTCCACCAGATCGATCTGTCTTCGTACGACTCCTTCGCGCTGGTCGACTCCCAACCCGGGACCGGCAACAACTCGCTTCCCGAAGGAGTGCTGCCGACGATCGTGATCGATCACCATCCTTGCCGGGAGCTGACCCGCTCGGTCCCGTTCTACGACGTGCGCGAGGAATACGGAGCGACCGCTTCCATGCTCGCGGAGTATCTGGAAGCGGCGCAGGTCAAGGTGGACAAGCGGCTCGCGACCGCGCTCTTCTACGCGATCAAGTCGGAGACGCAGAACCTGGGGCGGGAGTCTTCGCGCGCGGACTTCCGCGCCTTCCTGCGCTTCTTCCCGCTGGTCGACAATGTCGCGCTCTCGCGCATCGAGCATCCTCCGATTCCACGGAGCTACTTCGCGATGTTCGACCAAGCGATCTCGGGCACCGAAACGCACGGTCGGGTGGCAGTGACGAAGCTGGGCAGCGTCTCGAATCCGGACATCGTCGCTCAGTTCGCCGACCTCATCGTGCGCATGGAAGGGATTCGCTGGGCCTTCACGATCGGACGTTACGGCGGAGACATCCTGCTCTCGGCCCGGACCAACCTGCCGCACGCGAATGCCGGATCGGTCATCCAGAAGGTGGTCGGAAAGCTCGGCAAGGCGGGAGGCCACGGGATGATGGCGGGAGGAAAGGTGCCGGCTGCCGCGAGCACCCCCGACCGCGCGCGGGAGATGGAGAAGCTCCTCAAGTTGCGCATCCTGAAAATCCTGCGGGCACCGGCCGCGGGGGCCCAGCTGGTCGCGCCGGAGGTGCCGAGCGGCGCGCTGACCCGCTAGCGGCCGCTCTTGGTCGCCGCGGTCGGTCTATGTTAGCTTGACCGTTCGCGGTGGGAGGCCCACCAGCCGCCGGAACAGCTCACGCCCCGGCGGATTTCGACCCGGTACGCGCGCGATTTCTCGATCTCGGTTCCGATCGGACGAAGGCCAGCGACGAGGCCGGCCGGGGCCGACTACGCCCTGAGGAAATGAGCGCTCCGTTCCGGGAGAGGGGTGGCGAGCGGTCGAAACGGAGGTGATGAACCGCGCGACTCGACGCGCGGCGCGTCATCTTCGGGGAAGACCGGGGTGGCAAGTGGAGGAGCGGAGGAACAGGATGTCCAATTCCGATCATTGGGATGTCGCAATCGTGGGCGGTGGCCCGGGCGGCTATGTGGCCGGCATCCGGTCGGCGCAGCTGGGGCTGCGCACCGTGGTGATCGAATCGCAGCATCTGGGCGGAATCTGCCTCAACTGGGGATGCATCCCGACCAAGGCGCTCCTCAAGAACGCCGAGCTCTACGCGCACCTCAAGAACGGCGACTTCTGGGGCATCCATGCGCAAGGCATCTCGCTCGATTTCGGCCGCGTCGTCGAGCGGAGCCGTGAAGTCGCCAACCAGCTCAACCGCGGGGTCGGCTTTCTCCTCAAGAAGTACAAGAGCGACGTGATCGATGGACGCGCCCGTCTGACCGCGGCCAATCGTCTCACCGTGGAGCTTTCCGCAGGAGGAGAGCGCACGGTGAGCGCCGATCACATCGTGATCGCGACCGGAGCGCGGCCGCGCCGGCTGCCGGGAGTCGAGTTCGACGGCGAGCGGATCCTCACGTCGAAGGAAGCGATGATTCTCCCGCAGATCCCGAAGTCGATGCTGATCATCGGCGCGGGGGCGATCGGAGTGGAGTTCGCCTACATGTACCAGGCGTTCGGAACCCAGGTCACGATCGTGGAGATGCTCGATCGATTGCTTCCCGTGGAAGATCACGAGGTCTCGCAGGAGCTCGGGCGGATCTTCAAGAAGCGCAAGATGAACATGCTGCTGTCCTCGAAGGTGAGCTCTCTCCAGCGCACCAAGGATGGAGTCTCGGCGAAGATCGAGACTCCCAAGGGAGAGCAGACGGTGGATGCGGACGTCGCGCTGGTCGCGATCGGCGTCCAGGGGAACATCGAATCGTTGGGTCTGGAAGAAGTCGGCGTGAAGACCGACCGCGGCCACATCGTGGTGGACAAGCACTCCTATCAGACCAACGTGCCGGGGGTGTATGCGATCGGCGATGTCATCGGCCCTCCCTGGCTCGCGCACGTCGCGTCCCACGAAGGGCTCGCGTGCGTTACGCAGATCGCCGGGCAGGATCACGCGCCGATGGATTACGAGAAGATCCCCGGATGCACCTATTGCCAGCCTCAGGTGGCGTCGATCGGACTCACCGAGCAGGTGGCGCGCGAGCGAGGTCTCGAGCTCAAGATCGGGAAGTTCCCGTTCCGCGCGAACGGCAAGAGCCTCGCGATCGGGGAGACCGAGGGTTTCGTCAAACTGATCTTCGATGCGAAGTACGGCGGGCTCGTGGGCGCGCACATCATCGGATCGGAAGCGACCGAGATGATCGCGGAGCTCGGGTTGGGGTTGAGCCTGGAGACGACCTACCAGGAGATCCTCGACACCGTCCATGCCCATCCAACCTTGGCCGAGGCGGTGGCGGATGCAACGGGACTGGCCTACGACCAGTGCACCTCGCTCTGACAGCGGGGCGCCTCGCTCTGACAGCGGGGCACCTCGCTCTGACAGCGGGGCACCTCCGCTTTGGGTGGTCTCCTGGGAGAGCCGCCAGCCGTATCGGCGCGCCTGGGATCTCCAGCGGCGGCTTTGGCGCGCGCGCTGGCGGGGAGGGATCCCCGACACGCTCTTGTTCCTCGAGCACGATCCGGTCGTCACTCTGGGGCGGAACGCGCACCTGGAGAACGTGCTCCTTCCGGAAGCGGAGTTGGCGCGGCGAGGAGTGGAGCTGGTCGAGGTCGATCGGGGCGGAGATGTCACCTATCACGGTCCCGGCCAATTGATCGGCTACTGGATCTTCGATCTGCGGAGCTGGCACATGGACGTGCATCGCTATTTGAGAGAAATCGAGGAGGTGCTGATCGCGACCTTGCGCGATTTCGGCATCGCGGCGGGGAGATCGGCGGGCGCTACCGGAGTATGGGCGTCGGACGCCAAGGTGGCGGCCATCGGGCTCCATCTCAGCCACTGGGTGAGCACGCACGGGTTCGCGCTCAATCTCGATCTCGATCTGAAACCGTTCTCGTGGATCGTCCCTTGCGGCCTGACCGGCCGTCCCGTGACCTCGATCGCCGCTCTTTCGGGCACCGCTCCGGAGAGAGCCCAAGTCGAGCGTCTCGTCATGAACCATGCTTCCCGCGGATTCGGTCGCACTCCGATCCGCCTGTCGAGCGATCAACTGGAGGCGGAGCTGTCGCGCGTGGAAGCGCGTGAGAGCGCCGAATCGTCCAAGAAAGAGAACCCTACGAGCAGGAACGACTCGCTCGAAGGGAGGATGGGAGCTTCATGCCAGTAAACACCAAGTCGGGAGCGCGCACGCAGAGCAAGCGAGGAAAGTCGGCCCGGCCGGGAGTCGAGATCCCGGTGGAGGCGCTGCGCGCGATGCATCGCAACATGCTGCGCACGCGCCGCCTCGACGAGAAGATGCTCATCCTCTTGAAGCAGGGGAAAAGCTTCTTCCACATCGGCGCGGCCGGTCACGAAGCGGTCCAGATCGCGCTCGCGGCCAACATGCGTCCCGGACATGACTGGGCCTATCCCTACTACCGCGGTCTCGCCTTCTGACTCGAGTTCGGGATGACGACCGAGGAAGTGCTGCTCTGCTTCCTTTCGAAGCGGGACGATCCGAACTCCGGCGGGCGTCAGATGCCGGCGCACTACGGCCATCGCAAGCTGCGCATCGTCTCGCAATCGAGCCCGACCGGGACGCAGTTCCTCCAGGCCGTGGGGACCGCGCTCGCGATTCAGCGCGCGGGCAGCGACGAAGTCGTGATGGTGTCGTGCGGCGAAGGAACCACCAGCCAGGGAGACTTCCACGAGGCGCTCAACTGGGCGGCGCGCGCGCACGCGCCGGTCATCTTCCTCGTCGAAGACAACAACTACGCGATCTCGGTGCCGATCTCCCAACAGACCGCGGGATGCTCGGTCTACAAGATGACCGCGGGTTATGAAGGGCTGGCGCGCGTCGAAGTGGACGGCTGCGATCTCTTCGCCTCCTTCGAGGTCGCGCGGCAGGCAGTGGAGCGCGCCCGCCGCGGAGAAGGACCCACCTTGATTGCGGCCGACGTGGTGCGGCTTCTTCCGCACTCCTCGTCCGACAACCAGGCGAAGTATCGCTCTGCGGAAGAGCTGGCGGCGGATCAGGAGCGCGATCCGGTTCCGCATCTGGAGCGGCAGCTGGTGGAAATGGGACTCGTGACGAGCGAGGAGCTCGAAGAGGTGCGCGCGGAAGTGCGGCGCGAGATCGATGAGCGCGCCGAGCATGCGGAGTCGAGGCCGTTCCCTGATCCCGAGTCGGCGCTCGATCATGTCTATGCGCATCGCGTCTATCGCGCGCCCGCGGGGGCCCGGCGCGAGCCGGCGGGCAAGATCTCCGATTCGATCGTGCTGGTGGACGCGATCAATCACGCCATGGAAGAGGAGATGGCGCGCGACGATGCCGTCGTGGTCTACGGGCAGGATGTGCAAGGCGACAAGGGAGGAGTGTTCACGGCGACGCGCGGTCTCACCCACAAGTACGGAGACACGCGCTGCTTCCACTCGCCGCTGGCGGAGTCGTCGATCATCGGCACCGCCATCGGCATGGCCGTGACTGGAATCAAGCCGGTCGTGGAGATCCAGTTCGGCGACTACGTCTGGACCGCCATGATGCAGATCCGCAACGAGCTCGCGCTGATGCGGTATCGATCGGCGGGAGACTGGACCTGCCCGGTGGTGGTGCGCATCCCCGTGGGCGGCTACATCCACGGCGCGCTCTATCACAGCCAGAACATCGAAGCGACGTTCGCGCACTTTCCCGGGCTCTACGTCGCGTATCCGTCGAACGCCGCGGACGCCAAGGGCCTGCTCAAGTCGGCCATCCGCGGAGAGGATCCGTACCTCTTCCTGGAGCACAAGGGACTGTACCGCCAGTCCTATGCGGCGACGCCGGAACCGGATGCGGATTATCTGCTCCCGTGGGGAGTGGGACGCGTGGTGCGCGCCGGCACCGATCTCACGGTCGTGACCTGGGGCGCGCTCGTGAAGAAGAGTTTGGACGGCGCGGAATGGATGAAGCGCGAGCATGGCGTGTCGGTCGAAGTGATCGACCTGCGCACCATGGTTCCGCTCGACATGGAAACGATCGTGGAAAGCGTGCGCAAGACGGGAAAGGTCCTGGTCGCGCACGAAGACGTGCTCTCGAGCGGATTTGGCGCGGAAGTAGCGGCGCGGATCGCGAGCGAAGCGTTCGAGCATCTGGACGCTCCCGTGCGGCGCCTGGGAGGTGCGGAGAGCCCGATTCCGTACAACTGGATCTTGGAAGCGGAGATCCTGCCTCAGGAGCGGCACGTGCAGCGCGCGCTCCTGGAGCTCGCGCAGTACTAGCGGTCTTTGCGCGGCAGGCGTTGCGTAGCAACCGTTTGGCCACGCGCACGGCGATGAGCGGGATCGTGGGCGTTGCGCCGGACCGGAGACTTTTGGCAGCCTGCTCGCAGGCACGAAAACAATCACGAGAATTCACGGACGCCGTCGCAGGCGGGATCGCTCTCTCGGGAGCCCGAGCTCAATCAGAAGGTGAGGCGTGTAGCGATGAAGGTCGACATGGTCATGCCCCAGATGGGGGAAAGTATCGCGGAAGGCACCGTTCTCAAGTGGTTGAAGAAGGTGGGAGACCGGGTCGAGAAGGACGAGAACGTGCTCGAGATCTCGACCGACAAGGTCGACTCGGAGATCCCCTCGCCCGTTGCCGGCACGATCGTGGAGCTGAAGGCGAACGAAGGGGACGTCGTTCCGATCGGCCAGGTGATCGCGATCCTGGAGACCGAGCAAGGGGCCGAGACCGGTTCCGAGCAGCCGAGCAAGGGCGCCGCGGGAGCGGCGAAGGAACCGCAGGAGATACCGGCGAGCGGGTCGAAGCAGCGCGACGGCTCCTCCGGTGAGTCTGCCGCTGCCACGTCTCGCGGAGCGGACGAAGCTCCGCAGTCGGCTCGGCGCAGCAACGGCGCGGCCGAGGCCGCGATCCGTCAGGAAGAAGGGGACGAGGCGGAGATCCCTTCGCGTCCCGGGGCGCCGTCCAGGCGTGAAGAGGCGCGCGGTGATTCTCGTCGTGAAGGCGCGCGGCCTCAGGAGAGCGTGCCCGCCCGGTCCGCTTCGGGCGGACGCGGTCCCGGCGCCAACGGCGGTGACGTGCCGCGTACCGACGGAAATCGGTTCTACTCTCCGCTCGTGCGCTCGATCGCGCGCGAGGAAGGGGTCTCCCTCGAAGAGCTGCAGTCGCTGGAAGGCTCGGGACGGGGAGGACGGATCACCAAGGACGATCTGTTGTCGTACGTGGAGCACCGCCCGGCAGCGGTCGCGTCTGCTCCCGCTCCGGCAGCCCGGCCCATGGCGCCCCGCGAGCAGCCCACTCTGCCCACGTTCGTCGCTCCGGCGGCTCCGCGAGGAGCGAAGTTCGAGCAGTATCCGAAGTTCACGGTGCAAGAATCTCTGACCACGCCGGAAGGCCGCATCGACGTGGTGGGGATGGACCGGATGCGCAGTCTGATCGCCGAGCACATGGTGCGTTCCAAGGCGACCTCCCCGCACGTCGCCTCGGTCACGGAAGTGGACATGACGGCGATCGTCCGCTACCGCGAGGCGAGCAAGAAAGCGTTCGAGGCGCAGCACGGGTTCAAGCTCACCTACACGCCGTTCATCGTGCAGGCGGCGGTGAAGGCGCTCCTCGACTATCCGATGATGAACTCGACGGTCGAGAACAATCAGATCCTGCTCAAGCGGTTCATCAATCTGGGAGTGGCGGTGGCGCTCGAGAGCGGCCTCATCGTTCCGGTGGTGCGCCATGCCGAGGAGAAGAACTTCCTCGGGATCGCGCGCGCGATCGACGATCTCGCCAACCGGGCGCGCTCCAAGCAGCTCAAGCCGGACGAAGTGGCGGGCGGAACCTTCACCATCACCAACATGGGGAGTTTCGGGAATCTCTTCGGGATCCCGATCATCAACCAGCCGCAGTCGGGAATCCTCGGCGTAGGGGCGATCGTGAAGCGTCCCGTGGTCCTGGGAGAGGCGATCGCGATCCGCGACATCATGTACCTGAGCCTGTCCTACGATCATCGCCATGTGGATGGCAAGCTCGGCGGACTCTTCATTCAACGCGTGCGGCAGAACCTGGAGTCGTTCGATCCCGCTTCTCTCTGAGAGGCGGTGAAACGAGGCGCGCAATTTGAGGCAGTGAAGCGAGGCGCAATCCGAGGGCGATGAAACGGGCGCACTTTAAGGGCGATGAAACGAGGCGCACTTTGAGGGCAGTGAAACGAGGCGCACTCTGAGGGCGGTGAAACGAGGCACACTTTGAGGGCAGTGAAACGAGGCGCACTCTGAGGGCGGTAAACGAGGCGCACTCTGAGGGCAGTGAAACGAGGCGCACTCTGAGGGCGATGAAACGAGGCGCAATTTGAGCTCTCCAAGCTCTTCGAGCTCTGGACCAGCAGGCGGAACCCTCGGGCGCCGCCCCGAGTGGCTGAAGGTGCGGCTGCCCCAGTCGACCGAGTTCGCGCGGACGCGCGGGATCGTCCGGGGCAACCGTCTCCATACGGTCTGCGAAAGCGCCGCCTGTCCCAACATCGGCGAGTGCTGGTCGGCCGGCACCGCCACCTTCATGATCCTGGGCAACGTGTGTACCCGCTCCTGCGGCTTCTGCAACGTGCTCACGGGCCGCCCGACCGAGCTCGACCAGGAGGAGCCGGAGAGAGTCGCGGAAGCGATCGCGTCCATGAACCTCGTCCACGTGGTCATCACTTCGGTCGACCGGGATGAGCTGAGCGACGGCGGGGCCTCGATCTGGGCGCGCACGATCGAAGCGGTGCGCCGGCGCGCTCCGAAGACACGGATCGAGGTCCTGATCCCGGACTTCAAAGGGGCGGAGTCGTCGATCGATGTGGTGCTCGCGGCTCGCCCGGACATTCTCGCTCACAACTGCGAAACGGTGCCGCGGCTGCAGCGTACGGTGCGCCCTCAAGCGCGCTACGACCGCAGCCTCGGGGTGCTCGCCCATGCGCATGAACGCGGCTTCATCACCAAGTCGAGCTTGATGCTCGGTCTGGGGGAGACCGCCGATGAAGTGCGGGAGGTGATGCGCGACCTGCGACGGAACGGGGTCGACATCCTGACCTTGGGGCAGTACTTGCAGCCGACCCGCCAGCATCTGCCCGTACAGCGCTACGTCACCCCGGACGAGTTCGCGGCGTTCGCGGACGAGGCCCGTGCGCTAGAATTCGCTCACGTCGAGAGCGGCCCGCTGGTCCGGAGCTCGTACCACGCGGAGCGCGCGGAAAAATCGCTCGAACGTTTTTTCGGTTGACGTTTCGAACGGGCGTTCGGTACAGTGGCTCTCGAGTCGTCCAGTCGCGGCTTTCCCTCCGTGCGGACGGCGCTGTTCCCACCTTTCCCCCCAGAAGGGTGCGAACGAAGCCCTGAATGAGACGAGCGGACCGGGTACGGTTGTCGGCGCCCGCCGATGACCGCCCCGGCACCACTCGAGAGTCGGGCAGGAGGAACTCGAGGGGCATTTGAACTTGGACTCAGTGTTCCCGCGGGAAGCGAGCGAGCCGGAGTGCTCGCCGTCGACCTGGCGGGTGGCCGACGGTAGGGGAGGAGCACGGTGAAGAATCTCACGTCGAAGCAGAAGTCGATCCTGCAGTACATCGTGGACCGGGTCGAGGACCCGGGCAGATTCCCCTCCTATCGCGAAATCGGAGCCGCGTTTCGACTGCGCTCGGTCGCTACGGTGGCGCAGCATCTCAAGGCGCTCGAGGAGAAGGGATATCTGGCGCGCGACGGGAACAAGCTGATCGTGCCGTCCAACCTGAGGCGCGAGCGAGGCGTCGCGATTCTCGGGCCGGTGCGCGCGGGAGAGCCGCTCTCGGCGTTCGCCAACTTCGAAGGCCATCTGCGCCTGGAGGAGTTCACCCGCGGCGGGGAGCTCTTCGCCGTCCGCGTCCAGGGCGACAGCATGATAGAGGAGGGGATTCTCGAAGGGGACTTCGTCCTCGTGGAGCCTTCCGAGACCGCGCGCAGCGGAGAGATGGTCGTCGCGTACGTGGGCGAGGACCAGGCGTGCACGGTCAAGCGCTATCACAAGGCGGACGGCGCGATCGAGCTGCGTCCCGCCAACGCGCGCTATTCGCCGATCCGGGTCCAGGGGGATCCGTTCTTCCGTCTGGCCGGTCGCGTCGTGGGAGTGGTGCGCCGCGTCTGACCGAGGACGATCGTTTCGACGATGGACGTGCGAGCCAACGGATCCGCACGTCAACCACTCCGCCGGCCCATCAACGCGCGCGTCAACGCACCCGCAGGTCCACGATCCGCAGGCCGACCGACGCGCTCGTCAACGCACTCGCACCCGACCGACGCACGCGTCAACGCACTCGCAGGAGCTTGCTAGCCTCGACGTCCCGCCGCAGGAGCGGGTCCTTCGGCCGCGCGAAGTACACTCCCGCCGGCATCACGAGGCCATCGGCGTTGCGCCCATCCCAGATCCCGGTCGAAGCCCCCGGAACGCTGATCTCGCGAACCAGCCGGCCGGTGATGTCGAGGATCTGAATCGTCCCGCCGTCTACTCCAGGCAACCGCAGCTGCACCGCATCGTGGAATGGATTGGGCCACGCGAGCGCGCTCGCGTTCAGCTGCACGCGCACGGTCCGAGGGCCGAAGAACTCGGAGCTGCCATCGCGATCGACCGCTTCCAACCAGTACTCGACGAACCCGGCGGGCGGCAGCACATCGAGGAAGGAGTAGGTGCCCGGGTCGACCGCGCCGACCAGATCCCCCGTGAGGCGCGCCGCCTCCGCTTCGGGAAATCTCTCCGAGCCGCGCTCCGATTCGGCCGGCGCGCGCCAGACGTGGAAGCCGGAGAAGCCGGTCTCGAAGTCGGTGTGCCATTGCAGTGCTACGCCGCGAGCGTCGACGCTCGCGTCCCAACCCGCGAGGAGCACCGGGCTCGGCTCGCCGGAGAACTCCCAGTCGACCCGGCGGGTGCGGATGTCCCATCCTTTGGCGCGCCGGGAGTCGCTCCATAGGTACTGGATCATCGACTCGGTCACCTCTACGCGTGGATCGAGCCGGCTTCCCTCATCGCCGGTTCCATGCACCGGATAAGGCGGACCCACCGGCTTCCCTTCGGGGTCGTAGCGCTGCGCGAGCAGCTCGGTATGCCCGCGTGCATTGTCCCACCAGGTCACGAGAAAGCGCCCGTCGTGGGTCATCGATACCTTCGGATACTTCGCTCCCTTCGCGATGCCTTCGCTGTTCACGACGAAGTTCACGACCGTCTGGGATCGCGATCGGGATCCTGCGGGAGCCGCGGTCGGGAAAATCTCGAGGCGCGCTTCCACCAGGCCGTCGAGGTTCGGGCGCGTCTCCCAGACCGTGATGGTGCGATCGTCGGAGATCGCCACCGAGGGGCGGAGCTGATCGCTGTAATTGGGATCCTCGCCATGCTGGATTTCGTTGGCTCCGAGCCGATCGCCGTTCGGCGCGAACCGTTGCGCATAGATGTCCCAGCCGCCGCCGCGGTGATCGGTCCAAGCCACCATGATCTGTCCGAAGCGGGAGACCGCGACGTCCGGATCGAGCTGATCCGCGGTGCGGTTGTCCGCGCACTGGATCAGCGATCCGGCTGGCAGACCGTCGGCGGCGAACCGCTGCAGGACCACGTCCCATCCGCTGTTGCCGTCGTTGATCTGGAGCGCGATCACGAAGCCGCCTCCCGGCAGCATGGCGGGGCGTGACGACCACTGCGAGTCCGCGATCCGATCCGGGACGATGCGGAAGTTGCCCCCGATGGGCGTTCCGTCGGGCAGGTAGTACTGCCCGAAGGCGTTCAGGACTCCTCCTTGCTGGTTGATCGACCAGGTCACGACGAATCCATCGGCGGACGCGGCCACGGAAGGAGAGTAGTCGGCGATGCTTTGGATGAAATCGACGGTGTCGAAGGAGGCGTTGGGCGGCACGCCGCTCACCTGGAAGCTTCCGCCCACCGGACGCCCCGTCTCGTCGAGAAAGCGACCGAAGACCGTGAGCGCTCCGAACTGCATGTCGGACCAGACTGCGATGGCGCGGCCGTCGGGGAAGAGCGCGATGTCTCCATACACCTGACTGGAAGACTTCGGAACCGAGTGGATCGCCGAAACCTCGCCTCCGTGTCCCGTCGCGTCGAGCGAGCGCGCGTAGCCGTTGAAGGCGAAGGTGCGGTTGTCGCTCCAGCCCGCGATCCACCGTCCATTGCTTGCGGGCGCGAGACGCCCTCCCCGCATCTGGACGCCTGCGTTCGGATCATCGAAGACGAAGCTCGCGCCGCGCGCGGCGCCGGTCGCGTCGAAGATTCGGGCCATGAGGCGCTGGCGATTGTCGATTCCTCCGAACCATTGCACCGCGAAGTCGCCGCCGGGGGCGCGAATGACGCGCGGATCGAGGTCTCCCGGATCGTCGGGCGCTTCGCGCAGAGAGGATTCCGCTCCGAGCGGAGCGCCCTCCAGATCGAACCAGCGCCCCCACACATCGAAGCCGGAGGTCCGGCCGTCCGTCCATACGAGGAGGATCTTCTCGCCGTCGCACATCACGTCCGGACTGGTCTGCGCGGCGTCGGAGAAGAGGTCGGAGTTCGCGCGCATGACCGAGCCGGTGGGCGTGCCGCCGGCCGCAAGGAATCGATAGAAGATGTTCTGGTCTCCCGATTCGCTTACTTCGGTCCAGGCCACGATCCAGCGCCCATCCGGGATCGAAGCGACCGCGGCTTGCGACTGCTCGCGGCCCACTCCGGTGGGAACGAGATCGATGTTCGTGCCCTCGCGCATTCCGTCGGAAGTGACGAGCTGGCCGAAGACATGCCCGTGCTGATTCTGATCGGCGATCCACGCCACCAACGACTTGCCGGAGCTGTTGGTGGCAATGCTCGGAGCGCTGGCCGCTCCGAATCCGAGCTCCATGCTGATGCGCAGCTCCGGGCCGACCGGGCCGGCGTCGCTGCTCCTGAGC
>CAMPIC010000025.1 GCA_946886185.1 uncultured bacterium | reverse complement strand
CAGGTGAGCCGGACGTACCCATCGCCCGCTTCCGCATGAACCGTGGGCGCCGGGGGTGGAACCGCGAACCGGTAGTTCGCGTCGTAGATCTGCTGCACGGTGCGCACGTTGCGCCGCAGCTCGCCGAGATCGCCGCCGTACGCGAGCGCAAGGCTGAAACGCTCCGTCTTGCCCGCTTCGAGCGTGAACGGTCCCGAGGCGAAGAGGAACCCGATGTTGTAGTTGCTCGCCAGCGGCTGTCCGAAACGGACGTTCGGATCCGGATCGGAGAACTGCTCGTACAACCGCTGCGGCCAGTTCTGATTGGTTGTGAAGAAGACGATGTCGTCGACCGTCTGCTCCTCGTTCCCCTGTCCGGGCGCGATCCGATTGATCTTGAATCCGGTGAGGCCGATCTGATCGGACTCGTTGAGATCGGTGCGGTCGAAGTTCGGCTCGCCATTCGTGGGGATACCGTCGCGCTCTCCTTCATCTCCCGTATCATCGAGTCCATCGGCGCCCACGTCGTGGAGATCTTCGATCCAGTCCATGTCCTCGTCGCCCGTCCACCAGAGCCCGTCGCGATACCCGGGGCGATCCGCGAGCTCCCCATAGGTCGCGACGAAACGTGCGAGATCGTAGTTCGCCGCCACGTAGGCTTCGATCGCGGCTTGTCCCTCGATCCGTTCGCCCGGGCCGCCGTCTCTGACCTCGTTGGTGATGCCGTCCTCGTCATTGTCGATCTCGTCGAAGGAGTTTCCGGGAGTCTCGAGGTAGGCGTAGCCCAGATAGCCGGTATCTCCGCAGTTGCTGGAGAGCTCCCGGCCATGTCCGAACCGGTCCCAGGTGTAGACGAGATTGATCACATCCTCGTCGAAGGTGCGGTCGAAGAACGCGTTGTCGTCGTCCGATTCGAAGACTCCGTCGCAGGAGAGCGCGGACCCGCCCACTCCCGAATCCATATAGAGCCCGAAAATGATGTTGTCGTTGTAGTCGGTGGTGCTCTCGTTGGTGACGTCGTAGTGCCAGAAGATCACGTTCTGCGCTTGCGGATTGGCCCATTGAAAGCCGCGCACTTCGATCCGGAGCCCCAGCCCACGCCTTGTCAGGTCGCGCGAATCGGGAAAGAAGTCCCAGGCGTCGTAGAACTGGTCGTCCAGGACCATGTAGGTCTCCTGATCGGCGACGCGCTGCTTTCCGAAGTATCCGTTCCAGGAGCCGGACCAGCCCGGGTCATCGGGATCGTTGCGCTTGTCCGGCCAGACGTCCGGCCAGGTTCGCGGATCGTGGCTCAGCGCGGGAGAGCGGCCCGCGTTGATGGCCGGATCCGCCTGGAAGAAACCCGGCCGCGGTTCGAAGCGCATGATCCGGTTGAAGTAGGGACTCACCGCCTGACGTTCGCGGAACCCGGTCTCCATGATGTACGCGGTCGTCCCGTTGCGCTGCTGGACCTGAGCGAGGACGAACGGGGTGATCCCGTCGCTGTAGTTCATCCCCGAGCCCTTGGGCACTTCGGCGGAATGGAAGACGCTCAGATCCACGTTGCCGGGGTCCGGCGGATAGTCGCCGACCATTCCATAATTCCAGAAGATCGTCCGGATGTTGCTCGCGTCGAGCACCCCGGATCGTTCGGCATCCGAAGACCCACGCTCCTCTTCGGGCACCGGCTCCGCTTGGGATCGCGCCGGAGCGGGAGCCATCCAACAGCTCGCCGCGAGAAACGCGACCCACCCAGTGCGGAGCGGGGATCGAAACTGTGCGCTCATGAGGGCTCCGATCCCAGTCGCAAACCGATTTCGATCCGTCGCGGCGGATGGAAGCGAGTCGGGTCGGCAAGAGTCGTTTTGTCCGGCTCACTGAATCGCGAGTAATAGGGGCTCCCCGTGCTCGCGAAGACCGATCCGTTGAAGTAGCGGCTATCGAGCACGTTCAGCACGCGGCCGAAGAAGTGGACATGCGACCCGAACCAGTTTCCCACCGCGCGCTCTCCCCGCAGGTCGAGGAGCACCCCGGCCGGCTTCCTGCCGGAGTTCGTGTCGAGCCCCTGGCCGAAGCCGGACTCGATCACCGGGGTATACGGCTGGCCGCTCGCGACGCGCAGAATCGCGCTGGCCGTGTAGACTCCCGGCGAGGAGAGCGCCGCGGTCAGGTTGAGGGTGTGGCGCTGGTCCCAGTTGAAGGGCACGAGCCGAGGACGCGGGTCTTCTCCCGCCTCCGCGCGCGTCGCCGTCTCTCGCGGATCGCTCGCGTTTCCCAACGCTCTCTGCCACGTGTAGTCGAGCGAAACGCTGGCCGGTCCCAGAGCGCGATGATCCAGGGCCACGGTGAAGCCGAGGACGTCCCCGAAGTCGACGTTGGTGAGCCGCGCGTACTCGGCGTCGTTGTAGGTGGAGATGAACTCGACTCCCAAGAGATTACGGACGTTCTTGTAGAAGACCGTGATGTCTCCTCCCAGATCCACGCTGAGCGCGTGCTTGTATCCGATCTCGTACTGGACGGTGCTTTCCGGAGAGACGTCCGGGTTGCCGAGCACATTGCCGAACTGCGTGCTCCCGGCCTGGAGATTGTTGAGCGTGCCGTAGTCGGCGTTCCGGAAGATCTCTCCGATCGCGGGGAACTGCCGGAAATGCCCATAGGCAAAGTGAATCGCGGCGCGATCGAGAATCGGATAGGAGATGCCCAGCCGCGGAGAGAATGCGGACTTGACCGACGTGTCCATGGGCCGCGATTCCGGAGCTCCGTCGATCACGTTGGCCGGGTTGGCGAGGTCGCTCGGGACGGTGGAGCGGGCGTCGAAGTAGTCGAAGCGAACACCTGCGCGGATGAGGAGATCGCTCCACTCGATCTGGTCCTGCAGGAACGCCGCGGTGGTGACCGGATGGTACTCGCGAACCCCCGGGAAATCAGGAGGCTCGTCGACATGACGGACGAGCGTTTCGACACCGTCGAGGATCACGTAGTTGAGATGCCCGGGAGTCCCGAAGCGGATCTCCGGCAGGTCCGCCTCGATTCCCGCCTTGACCTGATGAGCGGGATTCACCTGTCCCACCCAGCTCGCTTTGCCGACGAACGAGCTCGTTCTCTGCTCGAAGCGCGTGAACTGCACTCCTTGCACGACCGCGTTCAGCTCGTAGCTGGGATCGCTGACGGGAGGTCCGGCCGCGTCGTAGCGCGGATCGAAGACATCCTCATAGACATAGTCGCTGTAGTCGAAAATGTTCTGGCGGAGGCTCATGCTCAGATAGCTGCTCTGCGACAAGGTCTGGTTCCAATCCAGGCCATGGGAAAATGCGGTGGTGCGCTGCGTGGAAAGACCTTCGGGATTGAAGCGGAAGGCATACTCGTCTCTTCGGCCTTCCGTGCTCTCCAGAATCGCCTGATAGCTCAGCTTCACGCTCGGAAAGAGAGCGCTCGTGAGCTTGCCGACGCCGGACCAGCCCTCGGTGTATCCGAGCGCGCTCTCCTGGCTGTCGCCGGAAGGCAGGAAGATCTTCCGCTCGAAGTCCGAGGAGTCGGTGGGCACGAAGCGGCGAGTCGCCCGCACGTAGCTGGGGTCCTCGTGAAACCGTCCGCTCAACAGGTAGGTCGTGGACTGCCCGAACAAAGGAACCGGACCGCTCAACGAGAGCTGGTAGCTCTGGAGCTCGGTCGGGTGAACGTCGTCCGGGACCAGCCGGGAGTCACGTCCCGGAAAGACATATCCTCCGGTGTACGCCTCGGCGCCCCACTCGAATTGGTCGGTTCCGGTCTTGAGCACGGCGTTGACCACTCCGCTCATGGCCTGGCCGTACTCCGCATCGAAGGTGCCGCTGATTACCTGGACTTCCTTGAGGAGAGAGCGGTCGAGCGTGAGGATCGACTTGTTATCGTAGGAGTTGTTCACGCTCACGCCGTCGACCTGGTACTGAACCTCTCCGATGCGGCCGCCCCGGAAGTGGCCTTCGACGACGCCCGCCTGCAGATCGACCAGATCATCGAGCTCTTGAACCGGCAGCAGATCGATGTCGCGCTCGGTGAGCACGGCTCTGCTGCTCGTGATGTGAACGTCCACGAGCGGCCGTTCCGCCACTGTCGTCACGACGTCGAGACTGATCGGCGCCTCCTCCAGAACGACATCGAGCTTCGTGCTCAGATCCGCCGAGACTTCCACCTGGGTGACATTCCTGGGGCCGTAGCCGATTCGGCTGAAATGGACCTCGTGGGTGCCGGGAGGAACATTGAGCACCGCGTAGTTGCCGTTTTCGTCCGAAAAGACCAGTCCCGCACCGGGAATGATCACGTTCGCGAAGCTCACAGGAGCCCCGTACTGGTCGGTGATCCGACCAGCCACGGTTCCAGTGGTTCCGGCGACCACGGGTAGCGCGATTCCGAGACAGAATCCCAGAACCGCGAGCGAAGCCGTCCACCTGCAGATAAGAGACTTACGCAACATACATGGACTCAACGGACTCAACCGATTTCACAGGCTTCACCAACAGACTCGAGAAACACAAGACACGCGAGATACACAACAGACGTGAGTCCCGGGCCGGGCGGGGCACGGCCCGGGAATCAAATCCTCATCTGACGATGATCAGCTTTCCAAATGGAGTGCTCCGCACCGTCCCCGATCCCGGTTCGGAAAACTCGAGGCGATAGAAATAGATTCCGGCGCCGACCGATGGACCGTCGATCGAGATCTCGTGCTTGCCCGTGGCCAGCACGCCGAGCTCGCGATCGTCCACCACGCGCCCCTGCACGTCGAAGAGCTGCAGACGGACGGCATTCGCTTCCGGCAGCTCGTACTGGATGACCGGATACTCCGAAGGGCTTCCGCTCGTGGACACAGCGCCGTACGGAACACCGATCGTTTCCGCGACCTCCTCGGGCGTGCTCGAGGTCGAGCCTTGGATGTGAATCCAAGGCGGGCAGCAGGTGTTCTCGTACTCCCGGAACCACCATGTGCGCGTCCCGTAGCTGTCGGTGTACGGCGTGAAGGAGTCTCCATCCAGATGGTTGAGCCCCAGGAAGAGAATCCGATCGCCGAGGTTGGGCGGATACCCGAGCGCGGTCAGATCGATCGCGAGCTCCGCCTGGTAGCCGTTGTCCGCGCTCGTCCCCAGCGTATCGACCGTGGTCCCCGGATTCAGGCTGATCGCGACCTGCGCGTCTCCGTTCGCGACCAACGTGCCCAAGTAGTCCTGCGGAAGGGCGGTGCCGTTCTGCGCGACCTGGAAGGAGAGCCGCCGTCCCAGCAGCTCGTTGTCGTTCCCGAGCACCTGACGCTCGTTGATGCTGAGCAGGAACCCGTCCCAACGATCGAAGCTCGCGTGGTACTGGACCACTTGATCGCGCACGTCGAAGCCCATGTAGAGCGTGTTTCCGTTCACGAACATCTTGACCGTGCAGTCCGCCGGATCGAGCACCTGAGCCGTTCCGCCGTTGACCGGAGGCTGGTACTGACCCGCACGGTCCGGTCCCACTTCCGGATAGGTCTGCCGAAGCGCGGCGTCATCCCAACGGATGTCGAAGTCGTAGATCGCGGCGTTGGTCCAGACCGCTTCGCTGAGACTTCCGTTGATGGTGGGCGGGGTGCCTGCGATGACCGGGCAAACGAACGACGGACCGACAAACGGAGCCGGCCCCGAGCCGGTCGTCACGTCGGGCCGCGCGTGGATGCGCACTTCGTTATAGACGGCCGCGTTCCCCCAGGGCCCTTGCCACCAGGTGCGGTTCGAGCTGAATCGCCCCGCGTCGAGAGGCCAGAACCAATCGCAGTCGTACACCGAGATGTTCCACTCGAGGATGTCGCCTCCCGCCTGCGCCACGTTGTAGCCCATCGGGGTCAGGTCGAAACGCATCTCGACCGTATAGCTCGCGTCATCCGTGGCATCGCTGTTGGAGAGACCCCCGACGACCGTGCGCGCGTCCCACGCGGCGATCTGCTCCGGAGAGCGCGGCGATCCGGGAGGCCACGTCGCCCAGCGTCCGATGAACGCCGGTTGCTGTCCCGGGGGCTGCGGGTCGGTCGAGTTCGCGTACCACCAAGCGTAGAAATACTCCGCGGGCGGCTTGGGCGCATCGAGCGGGTTGGAGTGGTCCTTGAGCGCCATGAGGAATCCATCGAAGCGATTGAAGCTGGCCGAGCCTCCGATCGACTTGTCCCGGACCACGGCGCCCATGTAGAGCTGGTTTCCTTTGACGAGGAACTTGAGAGTCGCCACGCATGGATCGGAGGGCAGGACGCCCCCTTCCGCCTTCCAGCCGCTCCCCGGCATCCCGGAATCGACCGCCCAACGGATCTCCATCGACTCCGCGCCGTTCCATCCGGCCTCGTTCAAGTTTCCGTCGAGCGTGATCGTGCCGGAGTAGTTGCGCGCCCAGATCGCATCCTGGCGCGTGATCTGCGCTTCCGCCGGCTGCGATCCAGCGACCAGACCGGCGGCGCACGCCGCCCACATCGCTGTCCGTTTCTTCATGATTCCTCCCTCGAGCTGCAGCTCTGCACGCGTGTTGCTTTCACTTCAGAGGATTTTGGGCTCGCTCCCCGCGAGCGTTCGTACCGACCGTGATTCAAGAGGGGCGGGGCGCCTTTCGGAACGTCGAGTGCGCCGCACGATCTGCGAATGACGAGATCCCACGGGATCGTGCACCGAATCTCCCGGCCCTTGTCTTCCGACGCGAGCAGGTCGAGCAGGCACGCGACCGCGCGCGCTCCCAGGCCATGCGCATCGACACGCACCGTCGAGAGCGGCGGCGCAAGGTAGCGGGCGGTCGGAATGTCGTCGAATCCCATCACCGCGATGTCTTCGGGAACGCGAATCCCAGCTTCGTTGAGCCGGCTGATCAATCCGATCGCCATGCCGTCGTTGGCGGCGAAGATCGCGGTCGGAGTGGGAGATTGCCGGAGAAGCCAGCCGCCTGCCTCATAACCGGACGACTCGGTGAACGCTCCCCGTACGCACATGCTTGGATCGAGGACGAGACCATGCGCGGAGAGAGCCACTTCGTACCCGCGCCGTCTCGCGTCGCTGTCGGCGTTTCCCACCGGACCGGAGACCGTGGCGATCCTGCGATGGCCCAGTCTCGCCAGGTGGGACACTGCGGCCACCGCGCCTTCGTAGTTCGCGATCGAAACAGAAGCGGTCGCTGCGGAACTGGGACGGGGGTTCAGGACGACGACAGGAAACCGTTTGCGTATCCGGTCCACCGATGCCTCCGCCGATTCGTCCGGCGCCATGATGAGGAATCCTTCGACTCGGCCGGTCATGGCCCGCGCCGCGGAGAGGAGACCCTCGGCGGTGGATTGAGAGCTGGAGAGAAGAACCTGCAGACCGGCATTGCGAACGGCCTGGTCGATCCCGCGCAGCACTTCCGAGAAGAACTCTCCAAACATGTCGGGAAGGAGGACGCCGATGGTGTGCGTGTGGCTGCGGATCAAACTGCGGGCGGCGCCGTTGGGCCAGTAGTCGAGCGCTCGGGCGGCTTCCGCGACCCGGCGATTGGTCTCGTCGCTCACCTTGGCGGTCCCGTTGAGGACTCGCGACACGGTGGCGGGCGACACGTCAGCGGCCCGCGCTACGTCCCGAATCGTGGCCATACTGCCACCTCTTTGCCGCGCCGAGCCCACACCAGCCGCATCCATGCGACTTCAACAGGCTGTCCCACGACCGTCCTAGTCGCAACGAGCATGAAAACGTTTGCACAAAAGGGATCGGTTCGTCAAGCTCGTGACCTCCCGCCGTGCTCGAGGGTGTGCTGCTTCCGTTCCGCGGGAGCCGGCTCATCGAGACCCGATCCGTAGGATGGTGGACGTGACGCGGACCGTCGGCATGACGCAAGCGGTGCAACGCGGATCTTCTCTCCGCCAGTCGTTCTATCCCGCTTTGGAGCGCCCGACCCGCATCCTCGCCCATGACGGCTATCGCGTACTCCTCGACAGCGAGGGAAACGGGAGCTCGACGCACGGAGCGTATCGGCTGATCCCGGGTCTCGCGGGGACGGGACGCGGATTCGATGTGCTCCTGGAGGATGCGAGCTCCGGGGCGCGCGCTTGGATCACCGATCTCGCGCGGGGGCCGCTTCGCGCGTCGGACTGGCTGCCGGGGCGGAGCGAGTCGGCGGGGAGCTGGAACGGCTTCGAGATTCGGACCGAGACGGTGGTGGTTCCGAACGAGGCGACCGAGCTCTTCGTTCTGCGGATTCGTTGGGGAACGAACGTGCCGCCTCGAGTTGACACGGAGACGCACGTTCCCGGCCAAGCTGCTGCGGAGACGAGCGCGCCTCCCCGACATCGTGCGGAGACGCAGGTTCCCGTCCAGATTCCTCCGGAGTCCACCGCGCCTCCGGAGTCCACCGCGCCTCGCCGACTTCGCATCACCACCGTCGTCGACGTCGCGTTCGATCATCCGGATGCATTCGACAGCCATCCGGTCTTCTCCAAGTTGTTTCTCCAGACGGAGCGAAACGATGCGCTTCATGGCGTGCTCGTCCGGCGCCGCGCACGTTCTTCGCAGGAATCGCATCCAGTGATGGTTCATGTGTTCAGCATGGCCCAGCCACCATCGTTCGGTCGTGAGCGTCAAGTTCCCCCCCGCGCGACCAGCTGGTGCGAAACCGACCGCAGCATTCTTTGGGGCAGATCCCTGCCGTTCGCGGGCGAGGAGCGCAGGTGCGTGCTTCGAGGTACGTCCGGCAACACGCTCGATCCGGTGCTCGCGCTCCAGCTGACGATCGATGTGCCCGCGGGACAGGAGACGGCGTGTGCGTTTCTGATCGCGGTCGCTCCCAATTCCATCGCCGCCTGGCAGCATCTCGCGCGTTGGCAGGACTTCTCGCGGGTCGAGTCCGCATTGATCCACGCGAGGACCGCGACGCGGGAACGGCTCGATCGTCTGGGAATCTCGGCGGACGACGCGCGCGCGATGGAGTCGCTCGGCGCCGCGATTCTGCGCGGAAATCGCGAGCTCGCCCGGGCGCGAAACGCACCGGTCGCCGCGTCCGCTTCGGCGTGGTCGGAGGTGCAGGCGCTGGGCCTAGACGCCCGAGTGCCTTTCGTGTTGCTCGACCCGAGCGTCAAGCCGGAGTTGTTGGAGCTGTTCCGCCTCGCGTCGCGCTACTGGCACGAGCTCGGATTGCCGATTCGGGTGGTCGTGCTCGGAGACGAGGTCGACGCGTGCGGCCGGCAGTCGGCCGAGTGGATCGAGCGAATGCCTTCCGACCTCGTGCAGATCGTCGGTCATGACCAGCTCTCCGTGGAGGGGAAGACACTTCTCGGGGACCTCAGCCGCTGGGAGCTGTCCGCCGCGCCGAACGTCGTGGGACCGATCCTCGTGGATTCCTCGGCCACACCGGTTCACCGGATCGATGCGACGCGACATCCGGTCCAGTTGGCCACGACGGATTACAGTGGGACGGGGACCTTCCCTCCGGGCCACGGCGACACGCAATCCAGCTCCGGGGAGCTCGAGTTCGACAATGGGACCGGTGGGTTCGATCGAGATGGGAGCGAGTATGTGATCCGGTTGACGCCGGCCGGGCGCGGACTGGCGCTGCCGCCGCGACCGTGGGTGAACATCATCGCGAATCCCCGATTCGGATGCATCGTGAGCGAGACCGGCGCCGGGTGCGCGTGGTTCGAGAACAGCCGCGAGCACCGGCTCACCCCGTGGAGCAACGATCCTCTCCTCGATCCACATGAAGAAGCGTTCTACCTGCTCGATGAAGAAGGCGGCCGCATCTGGAGCGTGTTCCCAGGACCGATCCCGGAGCCGGTGCCGTACGAAGTGCGGCATGGTTTCGGGTACACGAAGGTGCGTCATGACGCGGGAGGCATCGTCACAGAAGCCGTGGTCTCCGTCCCGGCGGACGAGCCGGTCCGCATTACCCGCGTTCGCTTGCACAATCCCGGGCCTAAACCGCGCAGGCTGTCCCTCGTCGCCTATTCTCGACTCGTTCTCGGATCGGCTCGGAACGGTCGCGCTCGTTTCGTCGTCGCGGAAGCCGATGCGGAATCGAGTGCGTTGCTGGCGTGGAATCCGCACTCCGGTCCGCTTTCCGACTCCGTGGCGTTCGCGACTGCGGTGATTCCGAGCGATGCGCGGACTTCGAGCTTCACCACCGATCGCGCTTCCCTGCTCGGTCCGGCGCTCGATGTCAGAATGCCTGCACAGCTCGTCCCAGGCGGCCGGTTGGACCAAGCGGTGGGGCCGCACCTCGATCCCTGCTTCGCGCAGCGTGTCGATTTGACGCTCGAGCCGGACAGCATGCGCGAGATCTGTTTCTTCCTGGGAGCCGGGAGGGATCGCGAGGAAGCGCGCACACTCGCCACGCGCGCGCCGGGTCTCGTACCAGGAGCCGGAAGCTCCGCCGATCGCATCTCCGAGTGGGAGAAGAGCCGCGCGAGTTGGCAATCGTTGTTCTCGGTGCTGCAGGTGGCGACTCCGTCGCGCGCGATCGACGTGATGGTCAACGGGTGGCTTCCGTATCAAACGCTCTCCTGCAGGATCTGGGGACGGTCCGCCTTTTACCAATCGGGCGGCGCGTTCGGATTCCGCGATCAACTTCAGGATGCCGCTTCGCTCGTCTATCTCGATCCGGCGAAGACACGCGAGCAGATCCTCCTGCATGCGAGCCACCAGTTCGTGGAGGGAGACGTCCTTCACTGGTGGCATCCGCCGTCCAGCATCGGGATTCGCACCCGGTTCGTCGACGATCTGCTCTGGCTGCCGTTCCTCACCGCGTCGTATCTGCGCGCCACCGGGGACCGCGCCGTTCTCGACGAACAACTCCCGTTCCTGGAGGCGCCATCGTTGGAACCGGGCGAGGCGGAACGGTTCCTCCAGCCCTCCGCCGCTCCAATCGCGGCCGATCTGTACGAGCATTGCTGCCTCGCCCTCGACCGCTCGCTTCATCTTGGATCGCACGGCTTGCCGCTGTTCGGAGGAGGCGACTGGAACGACGGCATGAACCGAGTCGGCATCGAGGGTCGCGGCGAAAGCGTCTGGATGGGATTCTTCCTCATCGCCACGATCGACGCCTTCCTCCCCTACATCCGCGAGCGAGGGGATGCGAACCGGGAACAACGCTACGTGGATCACGGCGCTCTGCTTGCGGGTGCTCTCAACGACGCGGGATGGGACGGAGAGTGGTATCGACGCGGGTACTACGATGACGGATCGCCTCTCGGATCGAGAGACAGCGATGAATGCCGCATCGACGCGCTCGCCCAGGCATGGAGCGTGATTTCGCACGTTGCGCCGCCCGAACGCGCCGAGAGCGCAATGGACGCGGTGGAACGTGAGTTGATCTCCGAGGAGGACCGGCTCATCCGGCTGCTCACGCCCCCGTTCGTCGATTCCATCCGCGATCCCGGCTATATAAAAGGATACGTCGCGGGCGTGCGCGAGAACGGCGGGCAGTATACCCATGCCGCCCTTTGGGTTATCGACGCCATGGCCAGGCTCGGGCGGCGGGACCGCGCCGCGCGGCTTCTCGAGATGATCAATCCGATCCTTCTGTCAGCGAACGAGGAGGACGTGGAGCGACATCAGCTCGAGCCCTATGTCGTCGCCGCCGATGTCTATGGGGCCGATCCGCATGTTGGACGAGGGGGATGGTCCTGGTACACCGGCGCTTCCGGCTGGATGTATCGAGTCGCGATCGAGTCGGTGCTCGGATTCCGGATCGTCGAGGGCAAGAGCATTCACGTGCGGCCCGTCATCCCGGACGAGTGGCCGGGATTCCGTCTCCGGTATCAGCCCATGGGACGTTCCACGACGTATCAGATCCATGTGCGCAACCCGGGTCATTGCAGCGAGACAGTCGCCGCAGTCGAGTGTGCGACCCTCTCTGCCCGCATCGAGGACGGCGCCGCAGTCATCGAGCTGCGTGACGATGGAAACACTCACGAGATCATGATCGACCTGGGTCCAGCAAAGCCATGAACAGCGGACGATTTCCAGACGGGTTCTTATGGGGCGCAGCCACCTCCGCCTACCAGATCGAGGGATCTCCGCTGGCGGACGGGGCGGGACCGAGCAATTGGCACCGCTTTTCTCACACTCCCGGATGCACTTTCGAGAACCAGACCGGCGATGTCGCGTGCGATCACTATCGCCGGCTCGAGCAGGATCTCGATCTGATGAAGCAGCTCGGACTGGGCGCGTATCGATTCAGCATCTCCTGGTCGCGAGTCTTTCCCGAGGGACGAGGTCGCGTCAACCAAGCGGGGTTGGACTTCTACGCGCGTCTGGTCGATGGGCTCCGCAGCCGTGGAATCGTTCCGTGCGCCACGCTCTACCACTGGGACCTTCCCGCGGCGTTGGACGACCGGGGGGGCTGGCTCAATCCGGACATCGCGGGCTGGTTCGCCGAATATGCCGCCCTCGTCGCGCGTGCGTTGGGAGATCGCGTCTCGCTCTGGGCCACCATCAACGAGCCGTGGGTGGTCGCGGATGGTGGATATCTCTTCGGCGTCCACGCTCCCGGTCATCGCTCGCGCTACGAGTTTCCGATCGTGGTGCACCAGCTTCTGCGCGCGCACGCATCGGGTATGGACGCGCTCCGGGCGAACGGCGCCTCGCAGGTCGGGCTGGTGTTGAACTTGGAGCCGAAGCATCCCGCGAGCGACTCTCCCGAAGATCGGGCGGCGACCGAACGCGCCGATCACTACATGAACCGGCTTTTCCTCGATCCGATTTTGCTGGGACGGTATCCGGAGCGTTTGCCGGAGATCTTCGGCGATGCGTGGCCCCATGCGGATGCCGACCTGTCGTTCGCTCGAGCTCCGCTCGATTTTCTGGGAGTGAACTACTACACCAGAAACGTGGTCCGTCACGACGACGACGCCTATCCGACGCGCGCACGGCGCGTGCCCCAGCCGCACGCGACGCACATGACGACCGACTGGGAAGTGCATCCCGCATCGCTCGAGATGCTTCTGGTCGAGTTGGCTGGGCGCTGCGGCTCGGTTCCGCTCTACATCACGGAGAACGGAGCCGCCTTCTACGATCCACCGCGTGC
>CAMPIC010000024.1 GCA_946886185.1 uncultured bacterium | reverse complement strand
ATCTTCGAGCTGCTCGACACCGAACCCACCATCCAGAGTCCCGCCAATCCCCGACTCCCCGATACGGTCGCTGCGACGAACGGCCGCAACTCGGTCGCAACCGTCTTCGCCGACTACTCCCGGACCGGAAGTGACACGCATGCCTCCGAGCACTCCCGGAGCGGGAGTGACACCCGCACTTCCGACCACACTCGCGGGAGTGCGCACGGGCCGGCGGTGGTCGGAGAGGTGGAGTTCCGCGATGTCCGGTTCAGCTACATCCCTGGCGAAGAAGTGCTGCGAGGAATCTCGTTCCGCGTTGCGCCCGGAGAAGCGGTCGCCATCGTCGGACACACCGGGGCGGGTAAGACCACGCTCTCGAACCTGCTCACGCGCTTCTACGACGTCGACTCGGGATCGATCCTGATCGACGGTGTCGACGTGCGCGAATGGCCGCTCCCCACGCTTCGCCGCCACATCGGCGTGGTCCAACAGGAGAGCTTCCTCTGGAGCGGAAGCCTGAGCCTCAACGTCGGATTGCGCGAGGGTCTCACTCCTGCGCAAATCGAGAACGCGCTCGCCGCCGTGGGAGCGGACGCGCTGCGGGATCGATTCGTGCGGGAAGGACGCGTGGAAGTCGGAGAGCGAGGCAATCGCCTCTCGGTCGGAGAACGCCAGCTCGTCTGCTTCGCGCGCGCACTGGCGCACGATCCGCCGATCCTGGTGCTGGACGAAGCGACTTCGAGCGTCGACACGCAGACCGAGCAGAAGATCCGCCACGCCCTGGAGGTCCTGCTAGCCGGCCGGACCAGCCTCGTGATCGCGCACCGCCTTTCCACGATCCAGCACGTCGACCGGATCCTGGTCCTGCACAAGGGGCAGCTCGCGGAAGAAGGCACACACGAGCAGCTCCTCGCGCACGGGGGCCTGTACGCGCGGTACTACGAGCTGGAGTGGCGCCGCGAGGCGGACGCCGCGTCCTGACAGCGAGCCGTCTCGACAACTCTTCCGGAATCGTTCAGTTTCCGCCTCGGAACCTGTTCTTGAGTGTGCCCCAGGAATGGGTCGTGGTCGTGTCGACGACCACGGTGACGGGAGTCCATTCCTCGTCGTGCGTCATCTCGACCGGTTGGAATACGCCGTAGTAGGCCGCGCGCCAGGTGTGCCTTCCCGCGACCAGGGGCGCCGGAGCGGTGAACGGAATGGGAAAGCCGACCGAGTCCGCAGGCGATCCGTCGTCGCCGGTCTCCGTCGGTCCCGCGGCCCGATCGATCTCGTTTCCTTCCTCGTCGTATAGAATGCCCCTGACCCACCCGGGCTCGGTGCCCCCGAAGAGAGTCACGCGAACCAACTGCCCCGGCGCATAGACGGCGCGATCGGTGCTGGCGATCAGTTCACCGCGATGGTTGTGGCAACCGGCACAGGTCGGCGAATCATTCACGTGGCAGTTCGCACAGAGCTGATCGAAGAGCTCGGGAGATGCATCGACTTTCTCGACGACAGTACCGGCGACGAGCAGGGAGAGGACGACCGGAACGATCCGGAACCGGTGCTCGAGGGGCGTCCAGCGTGTCGGGCTCATCAGGAAGGATACCATGCGCGCCCCTACCGACGACGGTGCAGAGACCCCCACGGCGGACGCCGGCGATCCGACGCTTCGCCCTCCGCCCGAGTGCGCCTATCAACGCCAGGGTCGCGAGCGCTTTCAACCGAGCCGCCGCGCGCGCTTCCTCCGTCGCCGGCGCGTCGCATTCGTGCTCGTTGCGCTGGCTGTCATGACCGGGACCGGATGCGACGTACTGGAGGGAGGCAAGCCGGTCGTTCCGTCCGATCACACTCAGTCCTTGGATGGCGCTCTGCATCCGCCGGGCTCCGAGGATCCCTATCTCGGCGGAGGCAACTGCACCGACTATCGATGCCATCACGCCGACCTGAAGGGCGGATGGTCGATGCTCGATCTTCCGGACGGACATCGTCTCCAGACGTACGCGCCGTCGTGCTATCAATGCCATGGAGTGGTCTGGAATGTCCGCTATCCGACAACGATCCGCGTCCTCTACCCGGATCCCTACGCGCTCTGGGAGCACGGATCGTCCCGCTCCGTCGAATGGTGGGCTCCGACGCCTTCGTCGCACATCATCGAACTCATGCGCGACGGGAAGATCGTGACCGAGATCATGGAAACGGGGGCGCCGGGAGTCGTGCGCATCGAGTCGATTCCGGCTTCCTGGGGCAGCGGAGGAGGATTCCGAATTCGGATTCGGGACGAGGAAGGGCGGTCGTCGGTGAGCCCGCTCTTCTCGATCTGCGAAGCGGGAGCAGGAATCTCCGTGACCCACCCGCTCGCGGGTTCGACGGTCGAGCGCGGGGAAACGATCGAAACCCAGTGGTCTTGCGCCGCCGGCGTCTCCGTCGACATACTCGTCTTCCAGGATGGAAAATTCCTCGATGTTTACAAAGACAGTGCCGCCAACACCGGCTTCGCAAGCCGACCGATCCCCACGCGTTGGGGAACCGGGACCGGATATCGACTCATGATTCGAGACGGAGAAGATCGCACGGGGCTGAGTGGGGAGTTCGAGATCCGATGACGGAGTCCTCGCACCATGCGCCGAGAGGAGCCGAGACGCGTGCCCGAGGCATCCCGACGCGTCTCGGAGTGCTACGGATTCACCATGCGCTGATTCATCGGTGGACTCGGGCGCTGCTGCTCGGGTCGATGTTTCTGGTTTCGGGATGCGCGGCCGTCCAGCCGTGGGAGCGGGATCAACTTTCCGATCCGATCATGATGTTCGACGAGAACCCACTCGACGTGAAAGCCAAGCAACACCACCTCGACTATCGCGAGGGATCGACCGGCGCAACCGGAGCTCGGGGCGGAGGGTGCGGATGCGGATGACTCCGAGAGGGGCCTTCTCTCTCCGCGCCATTCGTAATTCCGCTGCCACACCCATCGTCATGCGATGGATCTTGCCTGCGCTGCTCTGTGTGGGCGCCGCGCCGGCCGCGGGAGACCTTCCAGAAGACGAACTACAAGTCCAGATCAACTCCTACACGGACAATTTCGGGCTCAGCGTGTGGATGCCGGTCGTTTCCGTCTCGAAACGAGTCTCTCCACAGTCGAGCATTTCCGGCCGCATGCTCGTCGATGCCGTCACTTCCGCCTCGATGCGGAGCCGATTCGAAATCGATGGCATCACCTCCGCATCCCGAAAGGAGAGCGGGGGCGGAACCGGACTGGACGAGCTCCGCACCGAGTTCGGAGTCGGCGCGCGTCACCTTCTCGGCAAGCAGACCCTGGCCCTCGATGTGCTGCGCAGCGACGAGCACGACTATTCCTCGACCACCGTCGCGTTCGCCGCAACTCATCCCTTCGCGCTCAACAACACAGAGCTCCAGTGGAGCGTTCTACACAGTTGGGACCGAGTCTTCCCCACCACGCGCGACTGGCGACGTCGCCGGGACGTGACCACTCTCTCCGCCACCTTGACCCAGACGTTGCACCGAAGAGCAATTGGGCAGGCGGACCTTTGGTACTCCGATCTCGACGGGATGTTGACGGATGGCTACCAGGTGGTGACGATCGTCGATCCCCAGCGACGCGAGGCCAGGCTATACGAGCCACGCCACCCCGATCGGCGACAACGGAAAGCAGCGGGCCTGCGCGCCAATTGGAAACTGTCGGCGTCGAGCGCATTGGAGGTCGGATATCGCCACTACTGGGACGATTGGAAGGTGAGATCGGAGACCATCCACGGACGTCTTCGCCGTCACGCCTTCTCCGACCGCGTCACGGTGGAGTTCGGAGTGCGGAGCTACACCCAAGGTCGCGCCTACTTCTTCAAGCCCGCCTATTCAGAACCAGAACCGTACATGTCCGTCGACGCCAAGCTCGACTCGGGACACTCGATGGAGTATGAGTTCCAGACGACGGTTCCGGGAAGCTGGATACTTCCGGGAGTGGATGGCGAGTCGGACGAAACGATGCAATTGACCGGATACGTTCGCTACTACCATCGCCACACTTCGGCCCCCGATTGGCATAGCCGCCGCCAGAACCTGGACGCGGTGCTGTTCGGTCTGGGATTCCAATGGAAGTTCTGAAGTCATCTGCTGGACGATGGGATCCTGGTCGCCGACATTCCCGGGCACAGCGGCTTGGTTGCCAGCGTCTCGGATTGGCCGCTCGCTCTCGGGATCACGGGTCCGGCGCGACACCGCGACACCCCACTTGGCGCCGCAGTCGGGTCATGCTGATCGCTTCATGAGCTCATCGCTGGGACCAGCGCTCCATCATCTGCCGCGCGCGCCGGTTCTCTGGATCCTTCGTCAGAACCACCTTCAGTGTCTGGATCGCCTGCACCGTGTCGCCGTTCGCGGCGTGGATCTCCGCGATCGTCATGTGCGTCGCGTTCGACTCGGGGTGGATGGCCGCGTTCTCCGCGAGCACGGCCAGCGCTTGCATGGAATGCCCGGCGGCGGCGAGGGTGCGCGCCGATTCGAGGACTCCGCGCTCGCTGACATCGAAGCGGCCCAGATCCGCGGTCTCGCGCAATTGTCGCAACTCGGCCACCGCGGAGTCGGGGGATCCGGTATCGCGAAGCCGATCGACGAGCGTTTCCGGATATGGAAGACCGTGATGGCAGGTGTAGCAAGTGACTCCGATGGGCGGATCGTGTCGATCGGGAATGGTCGCCAAGAGCTCCTGGTTGATCCGATTCGCCATCCGGATCATGGCCCGAGCCTTGTCCTTGTTCGGGTTCTCATCGGAAGCGAAATCCTGGGTGCCGTCGGGCTTTTCCTCCACATGGCAATGCTCGCACCGCACTCCCAGAGCGAAACAGAACTGCCGCATGGTCTGGATGACTTCGGACCGGGGTGTGTCCTTTGGAAAAATCTGCAGATTCAGCAAAGGCGGAGGCTCGGAGGGAGGAGGAGAAGCCTGGGCTAGGAGTGCGCCGGATCCGGACGCTTCCGCTGCGGGCGCATCGGCCGCAGGCGCGCCAACCGAGGGTGCAACAGTCGCCGGCGTGTCGGCATCGGCTGCGGCGGATAGGCCGCCTCCGAATCCAGCCAACACCACGAGCGAAGCGACGGTGAACAAAAACGGGACGGAACGTCGCATGAATGTCTCCGGTTCGAAGTCACACAGCGCCTGGATGACGACTGCGCACGCACACTATCACAATTGCCGCAGGCCGAACCCCAGGAACGGTCCTTAGCTCGCGAGCGCCGCTTGCGCGCGAGAGCGCTGGCTCATCCGGCGGAGCGCGGGGAGCGGTGGCTGTGCTCTCGAGACACCGGAACCTTCACTGACCGCGCGCGGAGCGCTGGCTCATCCGGCGGAGCGCACGACGCACCTGCTCCTCCAGCTCGAGCGGCCCGTTGCTCGCGAGCACATCCTCGAGAGCCTTCTGCGCATCGCGCGCCGCATAGCCCAGCGCGGTCAGCGCCTGGAGCGCGTCTTCATCGGGACGCGGCGTCGCGGGCGAAACCGCGCGGCCGGCCAGGTCCATCTTGTCCGCCGTCGGGCCGAGCTCGACCAGGATCCGCCCCGCCGTCTTCTTTCCCACTCCCGGAACGAGCGTGAACGCGGCCTCGGAACGCTCCTTGAGCCGCGCCACCAGGTCGGCCGGAGGCATATGCGCGAGGATGGCGAGAGCGATGCGCGGCCCGACTCCCTGCACCTGTAGGAGCAGCCGGAAGAACTGGCGCTCTTCCGTAGTAGCGAATCCGAAGAGCTGCGGGCCCTCTTCCCGCCATTGCAGATGCGTGTAGAGATCGACTTCGGACCGCTGGCCTTGCAACGACTCCATGGTCGAGAGCGGCACGAGCACATCGAGGACGAACGATCCGGTCTCGAGCAGGATCGAAGAACCGCCCTTGCTCACGAGTCGCCCGCGAATCCGGTCGATCATCGACTCACGCTCCCGCCGCGCATGGAAGGCAGGCGCACGGTCCGGAGCTGATTGGCGCAGCACCACGCGACCGCCAGCGCGTCCGCCTCGTCGGGACCCAGCCCCGATTGGCAGTCGGCGAGCAAGCGAGGGATCATCGCCTGCACCTGTTCTTTGGAAGCGGCGCCGTTGCCGACCGCCGCAAGCTTGACCGCGCGCGGCGCGAACTCGTAGAGCGCGGTGTGCTCCAACTGCGCGGCCAGCAGGAGCACACCCCGCACCTGTCCGAGCACCAGCGCGGATCGAGGGGAATGCGCCACGAAGCATTCTTCCACAGCAACATGCTCGGGGCGATGAAGGTGGATGATCTCGCGCACCGAGGCGAAGGCCGCGGCGAGTCGTTCGGGAATCGGATCATCGGCGCGGAGCCGGATCGCGCCGCTCGCGAGCCGTCGCCATCCGGTGCGGTCACTTTCGAGGACGCCGTAGCCAAGCAAGCGGCTTCCGGGATCGAGTCCGAGAACCCTCATCGACGTGTCCCTCGTCGTCCGCAATCCGGAATCCGTTCCGGAACCGGAGCTTCCTTGCGCGCGCCGATATTCCAGGCCGAAGCAGACGAAAGGCGCGCTCTGCTTCATTCCAGTCCGGGCATGAGCGCAACCTCTCCGTCGCGGATCAGCCTCGGAGACGCTCCACCATTTCCTCAGGAATCTCGAAGTTCGCCCACACCTTGGTGACGTCGTCGTTGTCTTCGAGCTGGTCGATCAGCTTGAGCACGCCTTCGGCTTCCTTCTCCCCCAGCTCGACGGTGTTCGAAGCAACGCGGACCAGCTCGCCGGTTTCCGGCTTCACTCCCTTGGCTTCCAGCTCTTTCAGGACAGTGTGCAGTTCGGATGCCTCGGTGAGGATCTCGTACTGCTCCGGATCGTCGGTACGGATGTCTTCGGCGCCCGCTTCCAGAGCGATCTCCATGAGCTGCTCCTCGGTGACTCCGCTCTTCGACACGAGGATCTGTCCCTTGCGGGCGAAGACCCAGCTGACCGCGCCGTCCGCGGCCAGGTTGCCGCCGAACTTGGAGAAGAGGTGCCGGATCTCGGCGGTGGTGCGATTGCGGTTGTCGGTCAGACAGTCGACCATGACCGCGACGCCGTGCGCGCCATAACCTTCGTAGGTCACTTCCTCGTAGGAAACGCCCGGGAGCTCGCCGGTCCCCTTCTTGATCGCCCGGTCGATGTTGGCGGCCGGCATGTTGACCGCTTTGGCGGCCAGGACCGCGGTCCGCAGGCGCGGATTTCCTTCCGGATCTCCCCCGCCGTCACGCGCCGCGATGGTGATCTCCTTGATCACCTTGGTGAACATCTTGCCGCGCTCCGCGTCGGTCTTCGCCTTCTTCCTCTTGATCGTCGCCCATTTCGAATGTCCGCTCATAAACTCTCCGCGAGGCTCGGCCGGCGCGAGCCGGTCAGGCCACCGCCTCCTTCTCCTTGCGCAAAGTCTCCACCAGCCTGTCCGCGTGGTCGCGCGGCACCTCTTCATAATGCGAGAACTTGGTCACGAAACGGGCTCGCCCCTGGGTCATGGAGCGCAGCGAAGCCGAGTAACGATGGAGCTCCACCTGAGGCACCATCGCCTTGACGACTTGGTATCTCCCCTGCGGCTCCATCCCCTGGATCTTGCCTCGGCGGCTGGAGAGGTCGCCCATCACGTCGCCCATGTACTCGTCCGGCACGCGCACTTCGACGAGCATGACCGGCTCGAGCAGGATCGGCGTTGCGTCCGTCATGCCTTTCTTGAAGCACTGGATGCTCGCGATCTTGAACGCCATTTCGGATGAGTCGACGTCGTGGTAGCCGCCGAAGTAGAGCCGCGCCTTGACGTCCACCACCGGATATCCGGCCAGGACGCCGCCAACCAGCGCCTCGTGCAGCCCCTTCTCTACCGCGGGAATGAAGCGGGTCGGAATCACGCCTCCGGTGATCTCGTTCGAGAACTCGAAGCCGGAGCCGCGCGGAAGCGGCTCGAACTTCATCGAGACGTCGGCGAACTGGCCGGCGCCTCCCGTCTGCTTCTTGTGCCGATAGGAGACGTCGGAGGAGCTCCGGATCGTCTCGCGGAACGGTACGCGCGGCTTGCTCACATCCACTTCCAGCCCGTACTTGCGCTTGAGCCGCTCCAGGATCACGTCGAGGTGCTGATCCCCCATGCAATGCAGCACCGTCTGATGGAGATCCGGATGCACCACCAGATGGAAGCTCGCGTCTTCCTCGCGCATCTTGGCGAAGGCGGTTCCGACCTTCTCGTCGTCGTTCTTGTTCTTGGCAGCAAAGGCGACTTCATGATTCGTGGGAGGCATCGCGATGGGCGCGAGCACGATTCCATCCGACTTGAGACAGAGCGTGTCCCCGAGTCCGGTCGCTTTCAGCTTGGCGGCGGCGGCGATGTCTCCGCACACCAGCTTCTCGATGTCGAGCCGCTCCTTCCCGAGGAAGTTGTAGAGCTGGCCGAGGCGCTCGGAAGAGCTCTCGTTGGTGTTATAGAGATCGATCGAGCCTTCCACCGTCCCTGAGTAGGAGCGGATGAAGGAGAACTTCTGCGCCATGAGGTCGCTCGTGACCTTGAAGACGAACGCAACCGGATTGCCGGTTGGTGAGACTGTAATCTGCGTCCCTTCCTTCGTCTTGGGACCGGGCACATCCAGTGGATTGGGCGCGAAGTCGGCGATGAGCGCGAGGAGAGCCGCGGTGCCGGAACCGTGCTCGGCGCTCACCGGGACCGTCGGATAGAGCGTGCCTTTCACGATGCCGGCGCGCAGTCCACTCAGGATCTCCGCCGGAGCCAGCTCGCCGGCATCGAGGTACTTCTCGAGAAGGACGTCGTCCGACTCGGCAGCGAGCTCGACCAGCTTTCCCTTGGCGTCCTCCGCGGCGGCCGCTGCATCGGAAGGAACGGCGATCTCCTTCAGATCCTTGCCGGCGAACTCATACGCCTTTCCCTCGAGCACGTTGACCACGCCCTTGAACGAAGATCCCGAGCCGATCGGGTAGTACAAGGGCACCGCGCGGTTGGAGAGGAGCTGGTTGAGCTGCGCCATCACCTTGTCGAAGTCGGCCTGTTCCTTGTCCATCATATTGATGGCGATGATGCGCGGCTTCTCTTCCTCGTCGAGGATCTCGGCGAGCCTCTCGGTATCCGGTTCGACCCCGTTCTGCCCGTTGACCACGAGGAGGGCGCAATCGGCGGCCCGCAGCCCGCACAGAGTCTCTCCGATGAAGTCGGCATAGCCCGGCGCGTCGAGCAGGTTGATCTTGCACTTGTTGGATTCGAACTGCGCGAGCGAGAGATAGACGGTCGCCTTGCGCTTCACTTCCTCGGCGGTGTGCGCGAGGTTGGAGGATCCATCCACCACCTTCCCCTGGCGCGCGACTGCTCCGGAAAGAAAGAGCATCGACTCGCCCAGGGTGGTCTTGCCCGAGCCCCCGTGTCCGACGACGACGATGTTTCGGATATCCGCGGGCTGAAATGCCTTCACCGAGACCTCCCCGTATCAACCCCCTCACCATCACGAGTCCGGTTGGATTCTGAACGTTCGAGACGTGGCACGCTTGCGAAGTATGCAAAGAGTACCATCGGCCTGACCACCCGGCAAGCGTGGCCTCCCGCCGGGATACCCCGCAACCGCGCGTAGCGGAGCGCACTTACGGCCGAGGCTAGCCGTCTGCCGACGTGCCCGAGGGCGCACTCGACGACCGCACCGGAGACAGTCCCGCGCTGGTGGCCGCGCACTCACGGCGGAGATCGTCCGGCTCCATCGTCCAAGACAGGTGGCGACCCGAGCTCGCCCGCGAGCGAGGGTTCTCCGTTGTCCCCCCCTGGTCCCGAACCTAAGATCCGGGCGAAGTATCCTTTAACCGCGGAGTGATGACCGATGGAACGAGCCGGCGCTGCCCCCCTCTTCGACACTGTGCTCCTGCTCGGAGGAGGCGGACTCGTCGGGACGCAGGTCGCCAAGCGCGCCGCTTCCGACCTCGCCCCCCGGCGGATCGTCATCGCGACTCTGTTTCGGCAAGAAGCGATCGAGGCAATCGAAGCGATCTCGGCGGCATATCCCTCGATCGTGTTCGAAGGCTATTACGGCAACATCTTCCTCCGCGGGGAACCGATGCCGATCGAACGCGACGTCCCGATGCGGTCGCCCATGGAGCAAAAGGAAGACCCGGCAGTGCGGCGCGACCTCTTCGCCGACATCTTCCGCGATTTCGAGACCGCGTTCGCCGAATCGATGCTGGTGCGGCTGATCCGAAGGACACGCCCGCAGGCGATCGTCGACTGCGTCAACACCGCCACCGGAATCAGCTACCAGGATGTCTTCCTCGCCAGCGACATCGTCTCGCGCGGACTGGACGAGCTGCGCGTTTCGGAGAGTGCGGCCGCGCCCGGAAGAGAACAGGTCGCGCTTCCCCGCGCCGCGTTCGATACGTTCGCGACCGATCTGGAGAAGCTGCTCGTTTCCACATCGGTGCCGGAGCTGATCCTCCACATCCGCCTCCTCCATCGCGCCATGACGGAGGTGAAGACGCGGATCTACGTCAAGGTCGGCACCACCGGCACGGGCGGCATGGGCCTCAACGTCCCCTTCACGCATGGAGAAGATCGCCCCAGTCCCACGCTGATGGCCAAGACCGCGATCGCGTTCGCGCAGACCGGCCTCCTCTTCCTCATGGCACGCACCGCCGGCGGTCCCATCGTCAAGGAGGTGAAGCCGGCCGCGATGATCGGCTATCGCGACATCGACTTCCTGGTCTTGAAAGGCCCGCAGTACCGCGAGTCGGACGGCAGGATCGTGCTGGAAAAGAACCGCCCGTATCTGATCTTCCCCGCGCGGGAAGAGCACCTCGGAGAGAGCCTGGACACGACGCCCCAGGTGAGCGGATTCGAGCCGATCCGACGCGAGGACGGCACACCGCTCGAGCTGCGCCTGCCCGCGGTCAACACCGGCGAGAACGGGATGTTCACGCGCGGCGAGTTCGAAGCGATCACGTACTCGGGCCAGATGGAGTTCATCACTCCCGAGGAGATCGCCGCCGACGTGATCCACGAGCTTCGGGGAAGCAACACCGGACACGACGTGATCTCCGCGATCGATTCCGCCGTGTTGGATCCGACCTATCGCGCCGGCATGATCCGGCACGTGGCGATCGAAGAGCTGTCCAAGCTGGAGACGGAGACGGGAGTGCCGTCGGTCGCGCTCGGGCAGCTCGGTCCGCCCCAGCTCGCGAAGTTTCTCTACGAGGCGCATCTCTTCGCGGTGGAGTTCCGCACCTTGGGCCGCATTCTGGGGCTGGACGGATCGGCCGCCCCTACCGCGGATGAGATCGCGCAGCGCTTCTTCCGTCGTCTCGAGCAGGATCGACTGCGCGACGTGATCGTATCGATCGGGATTCCGATCCTCTGGCCGGACGGACTCCGCATCTGGCGCGGTCCGGTCGTGAAGATTCCCTCGTACAACCCCAAGCGGCATCTCATCGCGCTCGATCCCGCAGCGATCGATCGATTCGCCGGCAAAGGATGGGTCGACCTCCGCCCTGCGCACATCGCATGGTGGCTGACGATGTTCGAGCAGATGCACGCCTCGACGCGCGCGCACGGCTCGAAGCGATCCTCGGAGCGTTTGACCCGGGCGGCCTATCTTTCCGAGGAGGTCCGGATCGGCGAAGTGGTCGCATGGCTGTTCAACAACACGCTCGATCCGGCTGGGCACCGAATCAAGTAGGTCGGTCCAGTAACCGCCGCGTCCAGAGCGCGAGCATCACCGAGCAAGCGAGGAGCAGCGCGCCGGTCGCCTGATGCGCGGTCGCGATCGCGACTTCGTAGGCGGGAGGCTCGGGCTCTCCCTGCGCGAACACCAGCGCGAGCAACGCGCTGATTCCGAGCAGGAGCTGCAGCCCGATCAGATGCACGAGCGCCTTGCCGGTGCGCCGCACTTTCTCCAGATCCGGATAGAGATTGGACGCGCGCATTCCCACGACCAGCGCGAGCAGGATCACGATCACCGCCCAGCTGAGGTGCAGATAGAGCCCGGCCGTGGTATGGCGCACGATCGCCCCGAGCACCAGCTGGATCACGAGAACGGCGATGAGGAGCGCGCTCCATCGATGCTCCTTGGAAGCATCGGGGTGTGCGCGAGGAGCAGGCGCTTCCCACCATCCACGAGAGCAGAAGACCGCGAGCGCGATCATGGTGGCGAAGAAGAGCTGGCCGAACACTCCATGGACCAGCGCGAGGGTGAGATTGGGCGCCGTCTCGGCTGGCGAGGTCGACGTGGTGAAGCGACCGGTGACGCGCAGACCGCCCATGATTCCCTGGCCGATCACCATCAGCACCGCGACCACGCCCAGCCCTCGAATCGAGCCGCGCGGATCGACCCGGAACAGGTGTGTCGCGAGAGTCAGGGTGGTGAGACCGACCAACGCTCCCATCAGCCTGTGCGAGTGCTCGTAGTAGACGCCACCGGTCATCCGGCTCATCGGAAAAAGAAACATGTTGTAGCCGTAGCTATTCGGCCAATCGACCACCGCGAGCCCGGCGTTCTTGCTCGTGACCAGGCCGCCGACCATGAGCAGCAGGAACGTCGCCGCCGCGGCCACCCAGGCGAAGCGCGAGGTCCAGATCGAGGGAAGGAGCCTGCCCTTCGCGGCGGACGAGGCCGAGTCCGAGGGCATCTCCGACGACTCGACGCGCGACGTGCGCGCGGCGGGCGGCTCCTCCTGGACGCGCGAGGCACGGGCGGCCTGCACCTCCGACGAGATCCGCGACGCAGCACTGCCGGACCCCGCGGCGACCGAGGTGGTGCTCCTGAGACCCAGCCAGCCTCCCAGCGTTCCCAGTCCGAATCCGAGCACCAACGAGCCCGTCAACCAGATCGCGACGTTCGGTGCGCCGCGCTCGGCCGCGTCATTCAAGATGCTCCCGAGCACGAGGAAATTGATGAGCGACGCGAGCGCGCCCGTCCATCCGCCAGCGACCGCTCCCAATCCGGTGTTTCGGCCGACCCAGAATCCGCCCGCGACAAGGACCGCGAGAAGCGCGAGGAGGATCACGGGACTCGGGATCCAGTCTCCCGGCATGCGCAAGAAAAATCCGAGACCCCACATCGCGACGGAAGTCCCGAAGCCCCCCGCGAGCACGTACGAGGGGTCGGTCCGCCCCCGAAAACCGGGTCTTTCTACGATCAACTGGTTCCTCTTCCCCGCGCGGCCGGGACGACCGGAGCGCCATCCGTTCCGCGCGGCAGCCACGACTGGCTCGCCATCCGGTCCGCGCGGCCGCCACGA
>CAMPIC010000023.1 GCA_946886185.1 uncultured bacterium | reverse complement strand
TTTCGATCGCGGCGCTCGACTCGCTGGATATCAAGGCTTCCTTCTCCAACTATCACTCCACCGTCTCGCTTTCCGCGCCGGGAGACGGAATCCTCGGACCCTTCTACAACGGGGGCTACGCCATCGCGGCCGGGACGTCGTTCTCCACTCCCTTCGTCGGCGGCGTCATGGCTTTGATCCGCGCCATCAACCCCTCGCTCACCAAGACGCACGTGGACAGCCTCACCAAGCTCGCGGTGATCGACATCTACGAAATCGAGGAGAACGAACCCTACATCGGGATGCTCGGAACGGGACGGGTCGATGCGCTCCTCGCCTGGCAGCTCACCCCCACGGTCGGGCAGCGCGGCACCATCGCAACGCCCGGCGATGACGCTTTGGCTGGGTCGATCGCGATGGTCGCTCCCAATCCATCGAGGCTCACGCATCCCACGGAGATCCGCTTCGATCGCGCGCTGGGCGCTCCTTCCGCGCTCCGGCTGGTCATCACCGATTCTGCGGGCCGCCGGGTGCGCACGTTGCTCGCCGGCTCGGGAGAAACGGTGGTGTGGGACGGACGCGCCGAGTGGGGCTCGCGCGCGCCCGCGGGCGTCTACCATGCGACGTGGAGCCTCGGCGTGAGCCCGGACAAGGCGGCCCGCTCGAGTCCGATCAAGATCGTTCGCCTCCCCTGATCGGGACGCGTCTCCCTTGGTCAGGGCGCGTCTCCCTTGGTCAGGGCGCGATTCCCATGATCGGGGCGCGATCGAGATCGTTCGGGCCCGTACGAGGCGCGGAAATCGACCGGGCGCTGTATCAACTTTCCTCGAGCGCAAACCACTCGGGGACGAGGCGCAAGTCTCCGGGCAAGAGTGCGGCGGACGGGACCGCATTTTCTGTTCCGTCGCGCCCCCCGAAAGATGGCGGCACGGTTCCGTTTCCCGAAACCGGGAGCGAGCACCACGGGACCGTGCCGTCCATCTGCCTTCTCTCCACCGCGCGCTTCCTCTTGGACCAGTTCGATTTGACCCTCCGACTCCCGTGAGCCCATTTCAACCGGCCTGGTCCGACCGAGGTCACCCATCCTCGCGAACTGTTGACACCTGGGAACCCGGCGTGAAAAGCTTGAGGGTCGTTTCCGCCCCGTCAACCAGGGGCTTGCCTGCTCGATTCGAGGAGGCGCACTCCCGTCCGAGCATCCCGGCGGGAGTTTCGCTCGTGGAGGGATGCTCGAAGGAGGGACCTGCCATTGGCAACTACCGCAGACATCCGTAACGGACTGGTGATCGACTTCAAGAACGACCTCTATCGCGTGGTCGACTTCCAGCATGTGAAGCCCGGCAAGGGAGGCGCCTTCGTAAGGGCCAAGCTGAAGAACATCAAGACCGGACGCGTCATCGACAACACCTGGAACGCCGGATCGACCATCGATCCCGTGCGGGTCAGTCATCGTAAGGTGCAGTTCCTCTTCAGCTCCGGCGACGACTACACCTTCATGGACAACGAGACCTACGAGCAGTTCGAGCTCCCCAAGAGCATGCTCGAGGACTACCTCCCCTACATGCTCGAGAACCAGGAGATGGAGGTGATGCTCCACGAAAACGGCTCGCCGGTGGACATCGACTTCCCCGCCTCCGTAATCCTCGAAGTGACCGAGTCTCATGACGCGGCGCGCGGAGACACGGCGGGCGCGGTAACCAAAGAGGTCCAGCTGGAGACCGGCATTCGGATCCAGGTTCCGCCCTTCATCAAGCAAGGGGAGAAGATCCGGGTCGACACACGCACCGGCAAGTATCTCGAACGCGCCTGACGAGAGGCCGGCAGCGGGTACGCAAAATCCGCGACACGGGTAGCGGATCGCAGGGATTGGCCGCCCCGGGACGGAGAGGAAAATCGAGGCTGAAATCCAACCGGGAGGTCAGCCTTGAACGATACCCACTCCGTCGTGCACATCGTCGATGATGAAGAGCCGATCCGCAGGTCGCTGCGGATGCTCTTGCGCTCGGTCCAGATCGACGTGGAGACCCACAGTTCGGCTGCTTCGTTCCTCGATCACTGGAATTCGACCCACCGCGGGTGCATTTTGTTGGACGTGCGCATGCCCGAGATGAGTGGACTCGAGCTCCAGGAAAAGCTGCTCGCTCGCGGAGTGAAGACTCCGATCATCTTCATGACCGCGCACGCGGACGTCTCCATGGCGGTTCGCGTCATGAAGAACGGCGCGTTCGATCTCCTCGAGAAGCCGTTCACCGATCAGCAGGTCCTGGATCGAATCGGGCGGGCCTTGGAGAAGGATCGTACCGAGACCCGCAGCCGGGCGCATCGAGAAGCACTCCATGCGCGGTACGGCCGCCTCACTCCGCGGGAGCGGGAGGTGATGGAACTGCTGCTGCTGGGCAAGGCGAACAAGATGGTGGCGCACGACCTCGAGATCAGCGAGCGGACCGTGGAGATCCATCGCTCCCGCATCATGCGCAAGATGGGAGCGTCTTCGCTTGCTATGCTGGTGACGATCG
The DNA here is from genome assembly GCA_946886185.1 of uncultured bacterium. The sequence goes on along the minus strand of CAMPIC010000023.1, from coordinate 10,887 downwards.
GAAACGAGCTCGGCCCTTAGCGCCGCGAGGCAGATCGGAGCGGAGTGCGGGATCTCGACGACTTTCCTCATCGAGTGCGCGAGATCGAGCACCTGTGGATCCCCCTCTCCGACGGATGCCGCCTGGCCGCTCGCCTCTGGCTTCCCGAAGACGCGGATGAGACCCCGGTTCCCGCCGTCCTCGAATACATCCCCTACGGAAAGCGGCTCGGCACCCGTGATCGGGATGAAGCGATGCACCGGTGGTTCGCCGGTCACGGGATCGCGGCGATGCGGATCGATCTGCGCGGATCGGGCGAATCCGAAGGGGTGCTGCTCGATGAGTACCTCCCGCGAGAACAGGAGGACGGCGTCGAGGCGATCGCCTGGGTCGCCGGCCAGCCGTGGTGCACGGGGCATGTCGGGCTCATGGGGAAATCGTGGGGCGGATTCAACGCGCTCCAGATCGCCGCGCGCAGACCGCCTTCCCTGAAAGCGATCCTCACCGCCTGCTCGACCGATGATCGGTACGCCGACGACGTGCATTACATGGGCGGCTGTCTGCTCAACGACAGTCTCTGGTGGGGCGCAGTGTTCTTCCAATTGCTCGCGCAACCTCCCGATCCGGCTCTGGTCGGACCCGCGTGGCGCGCGATGTGGCAGGAACGGCTCGAAGCCGCGCAGCCGCCGCCTCTCGAGTGGATGCGCCATCCGTTGCGCGACGACTACTGGAAACAAGGATCGATCTGCGAGGACTACGGCGCGATCGAGTGCCCCGTCTGGGCGGTAGGAGGCTGGGCGGACGGATACTCCAACTCGATTCTGCGCATGATGGAGCATCTGCGCGCTCCCCGGCGTGCCTTGATCGGGCCGTGGGGTCACGCGTTTCCGCACGACGCGTATCCGGGACCGAGCATCGGGTTCCTTCAGGAAGCGGTGCGCTTTTGGAAGGAGTGTCTGTCCTCGGAGCCGGTCGCGGATCTCGAACCGCGCGTGCGAGCGTGGATGCAGGAGAGCGTGCCCGCCGGAACGAGCTCCTCCGATCGACCGGGACGGTGGGTGCAAGAGGCCGAGTGGCCGAGCGAGCGAATCGTCGTGGAGACGTTGGGGCTTTTGCCGCGTATCGGCAGGGACGGTGCGGACAGCGATGAAACCAGCCGCGGTGAGGATCCCGGGAGGAGAAGCGATCGCGGAGTCGATGAGAGCGCCGACCACGGCAATGACGACGCGACCGAAAACGATGGCGGCGACCACGATGGCGGGGACGGTGGAAAGAACGGCGAGACCAACGAGAACGCTTCGGCTTCAGCTGGACGACTAGGCGACGCGTCCGTGGAAGGAACTCTCTCCTTCTCCTCCGATCAGGACGTGGGGAAGTGCGCGGGCGGATGGCTGGTCGCATCCACCAAGGAGCAACGAGAAGACGACGCGCGGTCCCTCTGCTTCGATTCCGATCCGCTGGCATCGCCGGCCGAGATCTTCGGAACTCCGGAGCTGAGGCTGCGCGTTTCGTCGGACCGTCCCACCGCTTTCCTCGCCGCGCGGCTGTGCGATGTCTCGCCGGACGGAAGCTCTCTTCGCGTGTCGTATGGCCTGCGCAATCTGACGCACTCTCCGGAACATGACCGGGGCGTCCCGCTCGTTCCCGGGAGTCCCGTCGACGTGGTCGTGCGTCTCAACGACATCGCGCACTCGTTCCCGGCGGGGCACCGCATCCGGATCGCTCTCTCGAATGCGTATTGGCCGCTCGTCTGGCCCTCGCCCGAGAAAACGACGCTCACGCTCCACACCGGCGCCAGCGAGCTCCGCCTTCCGGTGCGCCCGCCTCATTCGGGTGACGCCGATCTGCCTCCCTTCCAGGAACCGGATCAGGCGATCACCTCTGAGTGGATTCCACTCACGCGAGGCCGGTCCGAACGAAGCTCGACCGTGGATCCGATCAGAGGCGATCACGTCTTCCGCTCCCGTTCCGGTTTCGACGAGACGGGGCAGGTCGCGATGGCGCGCCTGGAGCCGGCCGACATCGAGGGGGGAGACGGAACCGAAATCGAGACGCGCATCCACCCGGACGACCCTCGGCGCGCGTTCGCCTCGATGATGCAGCGGACCGAGCTCCGCCGCGGGGAGTGGCGGGTCGCGATCGAGACCGAGATCCGCATTTCGTCTACCGCGGAGGAGTTCGTGGTGGAGGCGCGCCTCGACGCGTGGGAAGCGGACAAGAAGGTGTTCGCCCGCCGGTGGGACGAGCGCATTCCCCGTCTGGGAGTTTGACGGAGGCGGCCGGAAAACCTGGGGACAACTCGTGGACGGACCGGGAATAACCGGTCCTGTGATACAGCTCAACCAGCTACGTTCCAACAGCTTAAAGACCGCGAAGCGACGATGTGGATAACCGGACGGCGGAGTGGGTGTGGACCGCCTGATGCAGCCGACCCAGCCTGCCCGCTTGTACGAGCGCCAGGTCCGATGGCGTGGCAAGCCCGCCCGCTGCCATGTCCGAAAATGACCAGACGCCGCCCGGCCGGAAGGCGCAGTATGTGCCCATGACCGAAGACGCAGAGCTCTGCTACCGCGCGATCGCCAGTCGCGACCCCCGCTTCGACGGACGATTCTTCACCGGGGTCCGGACCACCGGGATCTACTGCCGGCCGATCTGCCCGGCCCGGACACCCAAGCGCGAAAACGTCACGTTCTTCGCCTGCGCCGCCGCCGCGGAGGAAGCGGGCTTCCGGCCATGCCGGCGCTGCCGGCCCGACAGCGCCCCCGGCACTCCGGAATGGAACGGCACCTCGGCGTCGGTTTCGCGCGGATTGCGCCTCATCCAGCAAGGCGCGCTCGACGAAGCGGACGTCTCGATACTCGCCGAGCGATTGGGCATGGGAGAACGCCACCTTTCGCGCCTCTTCGGGGAACATCTCGGAGCCTCCCCCGTGACGGTCGCGCAGACGCGCCGGTCCCACTTCGCGCGCAAGCTGATCGAGGAGACCGATCTCTCGATGGCGGAGATCGCGTTCGCCTCCGGATTCGGGAGCGTCCGGCGGTTCAACGCTTTGATCCGGGATCGATTCGGATTCACGCCGACTGAGCTGCGGCGCACGCGCACCAAGGGGATCACTCGTGACGGTGCGCGTGGCTCGAAAGAATCGAGCTCGTCTCGCGACGGCGATCGGTTGGCGCTGCGACTGTCCTATCGACCCCCATTCGATTGGGACGGAATTCTTGCGTTCCAGGCCAAACGCCTGATTCCTGGTGTAGAACAGATTCGCGATCACGGCTATGAGCGCACCTTCGCTCTGGACGAAACGACGGGTCGGCTCCGCGTCACTCATGCTCCCGACGAACGCGCGCTCCTTTTGACGGTGTCTTCGATTCCGCCGCGCAAGCTGCTTTCGCTGGTCGAAACGACGCGGCACGTCTTTGATCTGCACGCGGATCCGATGGGCGTGGCGCGGCACTTCGCGTCCGACCCGATGCTCGGGCCGTTCGTGAGTCTCGCTCCGGGACTGCGCGTTCCGGGATCTTGGGACGGTTTCGAGCTCGCGGTGCGCGCGATCCTCGGCCAGCAGATCACGGTGCGCGCCGCGACCACGCTGGCGCATCGCCTGGTCACGCGGCTCGGACAACCGTTGGAAAAATCCGACGAGACGCCCTCCGTCTCCGAGCTGCATATGTTGTTTCCCCGCCCCGAGACGGTGACGAAGGCGGATCTTTCGGGCCTGGGCATTCCCGGAACCAGGATCGCCGCGATTCAGTCGCTTGCGCGCGCGGTCGCGGACGAAGGACTGCTCCTCGATCCCGCGGCTCCGGCGGACGAGACCCGCCGGCGCCTCCTCGAGATTCCGGGAATCGGCGCCTGGACGGTCGAATACATCATGATGCGCGCCCTGCGTGACCCGGACGCGTTCCCCGCCGGGGATATCGTGCTGCGCCGCATCTGTTCGACTGGATCGGCTCCTCTTTCGGAGAAGCAGCTCATGCAACGCGCGGAGCCATGGCGTCCATGGCGCGCCTATTCGGTACTTCATCTCTGGCGCGCGGCCTCTCGGGCCGCCGCGGCATCTGCCAACGGGAGGGCAATGTGAACGTCGAAACCGTTACTTCGCAAGAGACCACCGCTGTCCGGTTTGTCGATTCCCCGATCGGGACGCTGCGGATCGCGGCGGACGCGAACGGCCTGCGAGAGATTCGATTCCTGCGGGAACGCGACGCGCGCGCAGCAGCCCGTGGTCGCACCGAAACGGACCGGCTTCCGGCGCGCTCATCGGATGATCAAGCCATAGAGGAGCAGTCGGGTGGCAGATCGCGCGATCGCGCTGCAGAGGCAATCGCGCCCGGGTCATCGCACGACCACGCTGCGGATTCGCGGACCGAAGCAGAACGGATCGCGACGATGACGATGGAACAGTTATCGGAATACTTCGACGGAAAACGAAGCATGTTCGAGCTTCCGCTCGCTCCCCGAGGCACTGCGTTCCAGCAACAAGTGTGGAATTCGCTGCTGTCCATCCCGTTCGGCGAGCTCGTCTCCTATGGAGAGATCGCTCGGCGGATCGGACTGCCCCGCGCCTCGCGGGCGGTCGGTGCTGCCAATGGCGCCAATCCGATTCCGATCGTCATTCCTTGCCATCGAGTCATCGGCGCGAGCGGGACGCTGACCGGGTACGGCGGTGGACTCGACATCAAAGAAAAGCTGCTCTTGCTCGAAGGAATCGGGATCGACGGTCAGGGAAGCCGCGCCGCGCGCGTCGCTTCGCATCAGGTCTCGCTACTCTTGAGAACGAGCGATCCCGTCGCGCGCAATGAGTGACAGGACCGCGGAATCGGGATAGGGGGCAGCAGGTGATCCCGGCTGCTCCCCTCCCACACCACCGGACTGGTCACGGAAGCTTCGCGATCATCAGCTCGCTCGCCTCGGCTCACGGCGCCTCGTACCCGGTTCGAGACGTTGAGGTCACGCGCCGAGCGAGGGAAGTCCTCGTTCGGCGAACCAACGGTTCGGCATGACGATCTTGAGCGACATCGACGAGTTCTTCCACCAGCGGCGGGTGTTAGCCGCCACTTGGGCGGAGGCGGTGGGGCTCAGCGACCTGCTCAGGGGAGGACTTACACCTCCAAGTCGATGCCCATGCCGGGCGCACAGAAAGGGACCGGGGCCCGGCGGGGAGCCGGAACCCCGGTCCTGGCCGGGCAGCGAGGCCGCATCGCCGCCGCGGCACGAATCCGGATCGATCTGCGCGCCCGCATTCGCGAGCACGGTGATGCTCACCGTCGCAAGGTCACGCGCGTGCGCTTGAGCGATCCGTCTGCGAGCGTAAGAGCTACGTAGTATGTTCCGCCCGCGAGCCTGGAACCGAAAAGAGAAGACCAGGATGCGCGCGCCACTCCGACCGGCACGCTGGAAAACCATCGACCACCGACCTTCCGGCCTGAAGCGTCGAATACGGCCAGAGTCACCGATCCAGGAATCTCGTTTCTCCAGCGGATTTCGCCTTCTCCGCCGGTGGGATTGGGCGAGAACGACAGCGTCGCCTCCGCGCGAAGAGGAGCCGAAGAGGTAGTTCGCGGCGTGAGCTTGAATCCGCGTGGGCTGAAGAGTCCCTCGCCCGCTCCCACGCAAACGATCTCACCCCGTTCGTTGATCGCTTCGGCGGAGAAAAGCGTGTAGCCGGAACCTGCCGGAATCAAATCGTTGAGGTTGTACACGCCATCGTCGGTCCAGATGAGAGCGCGTTCGTTGGTGAGCTCGCACTCCGACGACAGACAGACCGCGCCGACCGCCACACCCTGGTCGTTGACATCCTTGACCAGCGGGATGACGCCGAATCCGGGATGTGGAAGGACCTCGATCGCGAAGGTCGGAGGTTGCCAGAGGACTGCTTGCAGCCGCGACTGCGCGTCAAGCGAACCGCCGCAGATCGTCCCGTTGTCGCTGATGTTGGTGGCGGAGGCGAATTTGCTGCCCAAATCCGGGAGGACGGTGAATGCGTCTCCTTCCCAGAGCATCGCTTCGCGCGCCGGCCACGCGTCACGCCGGCCGACCGCCTGGCCGCTCGCGTTGACCGCGAACGCCCAGCTCGTTCCGTTCGCGCCGGGAAGGACCTCGGCGATTCCTTCGACCCAGCGCACCGCGGTGACGTCGGTGGTCGAGATGAGAGAGACGCCGACTGCGATTCCCTGATCATCGACTCCGTACGCTTCACTGGCCGGCTGTCCGGGCAAGGGGGGGAGCACCTGTCGCCCCTCCGCGGTCCAGAGCGCTCCGCGCAAGCTCTGCCCGACATCGTGACGACCTGCAATGAAGCCCGCCTCCGAAATCGCGCGTGCCTCGCTCCAGGTTCCGTTGTCGCCGATGTCGGACGCGGATCCATCCTCGTTCCAGAGGACCGCATGGTGATTTTGCACGCCGACCTGTTCTTCCTTCCATACTCTCCCCACCGCTTCACCGGTGTTGGACAAGTCGTGCACGACGGTGATGGGAAAGATTGCGGGAAGAGGCTGGAGCTGCCGGATGTCGTAGGTCGGGGGACCCGCGAGCGCCATTCCCATGAGGCAGGACAGCGAAACGAGAGACGCGGCCAGGGTCCGAATCATTGCGTGCGAGCTCCGATCGGAGACACATCAGCCGCGTCGTGGAGCGGCCTGCGCATTGTGTGTATCGGCGACAACGGACCCGGACGTTCCTCGCCGCGCCGAAACCCGAGGTTCACGACCTCGAACTCGACGCGACGAGTATAGAGCGGCGCCAGGACGAAGGCCATCGGCTTCGGAAGTTTCCGCCAACCGTATGGCCTTCAAGGGCATGAACGGCCGATACCGGCCCGCGTCAGGAGCCGGCGCGGAACAGAGATTTGACCCTGCCCCACGTTTCCCGCTCGGCCGGAGTCGGTTCCGTGACGACGAGAGTGCCCACCATACCCATCTCGCAATGGAACGAGCAGTGATAGGGAATGGTCTCGATCTCGTCCGTGACGTACGTGAAGGAGTCGCCCTGGTTGAGCGTGTCGGAATCCCAATCGCCGTCGGCGCTGCAGTTCGCGCCGCTGGTCGAGGTGTGTGGGTCCGTGTCCTCGTTCACCCATGTGACCGAGTCTCCCAATGCGACCGTGAGCGACTCCGGTTCGAAACGATCATCCTCCGTCATGACGACCATCCAGTTCGCGGCCTGGACATTCGCGAGAACGCCGATGAGCAACGCTCCCGAGAAGAGCGCGGGAAGTACCATCCGTGGAATCGAAGGTTTCATCTTTGCTGCCTCCACCGTTGCGATCGTTCTTCGCCAGGAGCTCCTGTCCACCGGATCCATCCGGATCGGTCGGTTCACCATGGAGAGATCCTGGCCATGAAGAGGGGAAACAATCTTCATGCCGCACGCGCGCGCGGCGCGGTCGCGATCCCGCTGCAGCGAATGACGATGATGGAGCGACAGTTACGGACGTGACTCTGCGGCACGGGCGCGCTGCTGCGAATGAGGCAAGATGTTCAACGCAGCTCGATCTACAAGGATCTGCCCAAACCATCCAGATCGCGTTCGCTGAGAAGCCGCGTCGCAGGACGTCGGACATGGTCCAGCGAACAAGTCGTGCTGCAGCGACACGCGTCGCGGTCGGGTCAGAACGCTTCGCCGAACGTCAGGTAGAGCTCGGGAGTCGGCCCTCCGAATCCGACATCGATACGCGCCGTCGCGACGAGATCGTGCGAGCCGAGGCGAACGCGCAATACGCCGCCAACCTTCGCCTTCATGTGCTCGAGCTCGAGCAGGGAGAGGCGTGGAGAAACATCTCCCAGCCCCGCGAATGCGGTGGCTCCCAATCGTCCGAAGAGCCCGAAACGGAGCTCTCCCTGAAAAGCGACGAGCGTGCGGTCGAGATACCGATCCTTTCGATATCCGCGCGTGTGCTCACGCCCGCCGAGCGACGCGTAGCGCCAGAACGGAGGCTCACCGCGCACCGCGTAGTAGAACAACTGCGTCGCGAATGCATTGCCGTTCGGAAGCGGGAAGTACGCCCGCAGATCGAGATTGTGATTGTCGAAGTCGTAATCGCTTCCGAGAGCTTCATGGAACGGCAGGAAGAATCCTTCGATCAGCATTCCGTGCCGAGGGAACGCAGCATTGTCGCGGCTGTCCCACGAGGCGAGCAGTCCCAAAGCGCCCACCGTGCGCCGCGCGGTGCCGCGTAAATCGATGCGGGCGAGCTGGCCGTCCGGATCGAGGTCCCGAAGAAGCACGTTCTCATATTCGAGGCGAGCTCCCAGAGCGAGATGCTCAATCACCGGGCGCGAAACCTCCAGGTACGATCGAAGGCGTTGGGGCCGATACACCTCTTTCGCGGAACTCGGAGTGGCCGGTCCGATTCCGTAGAAGTGCTCCGCCAGATCGACGTAGGAAAGCTTGGCCCGCAGCCTCCACACCGATCCGAATCGCAGATCGGCCTCGATCTCCGAATCGACCTGGCCTTTCACGGTAACGCGTCCGAGCAGCCGGAAGGCGCACGCCGGCATCGACGCATCGCTCCCCGGAAGACGGAACGGGTAGTACAGGTGTGCTCCTGCGCCGAGACCGCGATCCTCCGAGTAGGTCAGCTTCGGCAGATAGAAGACGCCTCCGAAAAAGAATCGAGGCGGAAACCATCGCATCCGGTTCGCCTCATCCGTCTCGCGGGAGCTGTCGGGCGCAGACGCATTCGTCTGCTGCATCCCTTGGGTCGGAACCGAATTTTCCGCCGAGGAAGCGGGAGTCTGCGCACAAGCCAACGCGGCAAGCGTGACCGCACCGAACGAAATGATTTTCAGGAGTCTGCGCATCGAGCCCATCGTGGGCGGATCATACGTGCCGGCGAATCGACCTCCCACCTCGAGTCCTGTTCCGCGGTCGTGTAGGCCGACGTCGCCGGCGGCGCGCCGTTGCCAAATTCCGAGTCGAGGGAGGCGTCGATCCGGCCGATGATGGAGAGAGACGGCTCGGGCCATCCGGTTTTCATTCCCATAACCCATCGTACAGCAACAGATAGGGAGTTGGACTGAGCGCCAATCCGGAATCGGACGGCCGCGAAAGAGTGGATCGGCGCAAGAAACCGACGCCGATGTTTTCCCGCTACACCTTCCGCGGCCGGCGGCGCGCCAACCGCCGCACCTCTGACCCGGGCGGCGGCTACTACGTCGATTGGGTGGAAGGAAACTATCGTTCCGCCGTTTTTGCCGTGGGAGCATTCATCCTCATCGATGCCGCCGCCACCCTCGAAATCCTGAGCAGAGGCGGGACCGAAGCGAATCCGCTCATGGCCTTCCTGCTCGGACACAGCTTGTGGGCCTTTCTGACCGTGAAGTTGAGCGGGGCCCTGCTCGCGGTCTTCATCCTCGGGGTACATCGGCACTTTCCAAAGGTTCGAGGCCTCGGCGCGGTTTTGCTGGCAGCCTACGGGGGCATCGCGCTCTACCATCTCCTCCTGCTGGTGATCAGCGCCGTCTAGGATCTAGGAGGCTGTTCTTTCCCGGTCCGGATCGCTCCGGCCGTGGAAGATGGCATACAGCATCCGCTCCAGACTCTGGCTCAGCTTCACCGGGAGCGGAAAGCTGTCGCGCCGGAACGTATCGACTTTGATCGAGCGCGCTCCCGCGAGATTCGCGGATGCGACATCGGTCATGTACTGATCTCCGATCATCACCACCCGAGCCGGCTCCTCCACACCGAGCGCGGCCATCGCCCGGCGTACCAGCTCGCCGTCCGGCTTGCGGATCGGCTGGGCTCCATCGGCGAGCAGAGCGGCCACGCCCGAGAGCGAATCGTTTCCCCCGTGGAGGATGCGAAACACGGTCTCGCCGTTGCGGCGGCGATATCCCCGCATCACCGGAATCTCGGGGAAGAGGCGTCCCAGCAACAGGAAGCGTTCCTCTCCGCAGTTGGAGAGAATCGCATGACGCACCCGCGAGTCGCGAAAGAGCGCGCGGATCTGCGCATGGAAACGCGGATCGACCTCCTCGGCGTGGTACGACATGAGCGTGCCGTCCACGTCCCAGATCGCGGCCGCGACCCCCAGCTCCACCAAGCGGTCCGCGGTAAGGGCCGAGATGTCGGTGAACCACCAAGTCGGACGCATGTGGCGCACGATCCGGCGCAGACGCGGCAGGGACTGCCGCACGGTGGTGAACCAATCCCCGTTCAGAAGCAGGCTCCTTCGTTCTTCTCCAACCCGGAGGCTAGCCGACCGTTCCCCGCGCGCCAACCGCGGCACGGATCGAGAAGGCGCGCCCGCCCGCGCTGTGGCACACTCGGGCGGCGCGCCGGGTCCGCCGGCGGCCGCGCTGTCGCCGGTGCGGACATCAAGATACGGACGAATCGAGCCGAAATCGCAACGATGACGAGTCGAAGCAAGCTGCTCAGAAACATCGCCTCCAACTGGGCGCGCATCGGCACGGGGGTGTTCTGGGGCCTGGTACTGACCCCGATCTTCCTCAAGACGCTCGGAAAGAGCGACTACGGGATCTGGCTCCTCATCAACTCGCTGGTCGGCTACTACGGCCTGCTCGACCTCGGCACCCGGGCCGCGGTGGTGCGCTACGCGTCGCGCAGCATTGCGCTCCAGGACGATGGCGAGACCAACGAAACGTTCAACACCGCCCTCATGGTCTACACCGTGGTGGGCCTGGTCGCGGTGGGGGGCGGCGTGGCCCACGCCTTCCGCCTCCCGCGCCGCCCCCACGACGCCCCCGCTGCGGGGACGTGGCCTCGGCACCCTGGCCCTGGCCTTCGGCATCGCCAACCTGCTGTGGTTCAACCGGTTCACGTACCGGTCGCTGATGGGCGACGACCTCATCCTGCTCACGGCGACCAACACCCCCCGCGGCTACGCCAGCGGCCTCTGGCGGTCGTTCACGCAGACCGGTGACGAGAAGTACCGGCCGATCCTCACCG
>CAMPIC010000022.1 GCA_946886185.1 uncultured bacterium | reverse complement strand
CGCTCACCTCGCCCGAACAGTCCGATCGTCTGCTCGGATTGCCGGATCACCGCGATACGCCGCTGCTCGACAATCCCATCAGCGGAGAGCAGACGCAGCTGCGCACGAGCCTCCTTCCGGGACTGCTCTCAACCCTGGCGCGCAATCGCCACAACGCGCTTCCGCAGGAAATCTTCGAGCTCGGAGAGGTCACGTTCCTCGACAAAGAGGCGGAGACCGGCGCGCGCGAGCATTTGCACCTGAGCTTCGCGCTCATTTCGCCCAAGGCCGGCTTCGCGGATGGTCGCGCGCTCGTAGAGGCGGTCACGCGCGAGCTCGGATGGCCGCTGCGTTTGCAGGCAGCGGAGCAGCCATTCCTCATCGCCGGCCGATCCGCTTGGTTCGAGGCTCCGTCCGGAGCTCGCGTGGGGTTGTTCGGAGAGCTCCATCCCGAGGTGCTCGATCGCCTCGGACTGCACAATCCAGTCGTGATCGCAGAAATGGCCGTTCCGATCGGGAAGCAGGTCACAAGACTGCGATCGTTCCCGATGGCGTGAAACGCCCGGCCGCGCGACCATTGCGGCGTCCCGCATGCTCCCTTGAGTAACGAGATGCACGCGGGCTGTCGAACGGTCACCATCATCCAGGGAGGTGCTCCTCGTGGGAGTCTGGAGCTCGAAGGATGAAGCGCAGATCCGCGCTCGCGGGATGACCGTCGAGCAGGTCGAGGATCAGATCGCGCGATTCGTCCGCGGCTTTCCCCCGCTCACTCTCGATCGCCCCTGCATCGTCGGAGACGGCATCCGCACGCTCGCCGAATCAGAGATTCCGCTCCTTGAAGCGCGCTTTCGCGAGGCCCAGCTGGCGGGCCGCATCAGCAAGTTCGTTCCCGCGTCGGGCGCCGCCAGCCGGATGTTCCACTTCCTCTCGGTCGCGCTCCACCGGGACTGGGATCTCGACGACGGCGGGCTCGCCGCTCGCGCCGAGGACGAGGCTCGGTCCCTGCAGGAGTTCTTCGCGCGATGGAGAGAGTTGCCGTTCGCGGAGTCTCTGCGCACTTCCACCCTCGCGCTGCTCGATGAGAGCGATCGCGCGGAGGACGAGTCGGCGCCGTTCCGAAAGGCGATGCTGCACGCGCTCCTCACCGAAGAGGGACTCGGCTATGCCGATCTTCCCAAGGGATTGATCCCGTTCCATCGGTATGGCGGGCAGGTTCGCACCGCTTTCGAAGAACATCTCCTGCAAGCGCTCGCCTACGTGCAGAGCGCGGACGGAACGGTGCGGATCCACTTCACCGTGCCCGAGCCGTACCGCAACAGGATCGACGATCACCTGTCGACCCGCGCAGCCAGTACCAACGCGAAGTTCGAGATCTCGCTGTCGGTCCAGGATCCCGCGAGTGACACCATCGCGGTCGATGAATCGAACGCGCCGGCACGCGATGCACGCGGCGAGTTGATGTTCCGCCCCGGAGGGCACGGTGCGCTGCTGCGCAATCTGGAAGAGTTCGGAGGCGACCTCGTCTTCGTCCGCAACATCGACAACATTCATGCGGAGAGGCCGATGCAGGGTCACTTCCATCACGAGCGGATGGGAGGGATGCTCCTCGCGGTGCAGGAGACGATGGATCATTTCCTCGTCAGGCTGGAGGATCCCGCGCAGCGAGAGCAGGCGATCCCCGAAGCGGCATCGTTCCTGGAGCGTGTGCTCTGCCGTCGGCCCGCGCCGTCGATGCGACACGCGCTCGCGCATTCCCGTCCAAGCGCGCCGGATTCCGATGCGCGGACCGCCGCGTGGCTGATCGACGAGCTCGCGCGGCCGCTCCGCGTCTGTGGAATGGTGCGGAACGAAGGAGAGCCTGGGGGAGGCCCGTTTTGGGTCCGCCATTCCGATGGAAGCAGCTCCATCCAGATCGTGGAGAAGTCGCAGATCCGCCTGGAGGACGAGACACAGAAGCAGATCCTCGAAGCGTCGACGCACTTCAATCCGGTCGATCTGATCTGCTCGTTGCGCGATCGACACGGAAATCTATATAGCCTCGACGACTTCCGCGATCCAGATTCCGGGATCATCACTGAGAAGACGGCCGCCGGAAGGACCTTGCGCGCGCTGGAGTGGCCCGGGCTCTGGAACGGCGCGATGGCGCGCTGGAACACGGTGTTCGTGGAGATTCCGCTCGAGTGCTTCAACCCGGTGAAGACCGTGCTGGACCTTCTGCGCCCGGCCCACCGCGCAGCGGAGTGAGTCCGCTGCAACGTATGCGAGTGAGCCGGCGAAGAGTCGGTCACCGATGTCGACTTCGCGCGAAATAGGCGCACGACTGAGTCTCTGCGGGCGAGGACTCCGCGACCAGGTCTAGGGGCACTCGGAAGTCGCTATGAGGTGCCAGCGGGAGAATCGAAGCCGACCAGGCGCACTTCCAGCTCCAGCTCGATTCCGAATTGCACATGCACCTCGTGCCGCGCACGCTGGATCAGGCGCATCACCTCGTCCGCCGTCGCGCCTCCGCGATTGACGATGTAGTTCCCGTGCTTGGTCGAGATCTGAGCCGCGCCTTCTTCGGCACCCAGAAGCCCTGCTGCCTGAACGAGACGCCCCGCGAAATCTCCCGGCGGGTTCTTGAACACCGAGCCGCAAGAAGATCCCGTCGGGCTGTTGCGTTTGCGGGTCGCGGCGATCTCTTGCATCCGCCGAGTGAGCTCGATTGGATCGCCTGCTCGGAGCAGCAAGGTCGCGCCGATGATATATCCGGCCGAGAGTCCGCGCTGCTTGAAGACGCTCGTGCGGTAGCCGAAGCCGCACTCCTCTCCGCAACAGTCCCGGGTCACGCCCGCAGCGTTGATCGAGCGGACCGCGCTCACCGCATCGGCGATCTGTCCGCGGAACGCTCCCGCATTGCCGGCGATCGCGCCTCCCACCGTTCCCGGAATTCCTTCCGCCCACTCCAGACCCGACGATCCTTCGCGCGTCATGCGGCGGGCCAATCGGGAGAAGAGGTGTCCCGCCCCGACGCGAACTTCGAGCATGTCGCCGCGGCGCAACGTCTCGACCGATTCCTCGAGATATCGAATGACGAGCCCCGGGAAACCGCGCTCCGAGATGAGCATGTTGCTCGCCCCTCCGAGCGCGAGGACCGGTAGGCGGCGCTCTTCCGCGTACCGCAGTGCTTCCGCGAGCTCGACCGGCGAGGTCGGCTCGACGTAGTACGCGGCCGGCCCGCCGATCTGCCAGGTCGCGAGGGGAGCGAGAGGTCTTTCATGAACCACTTCGATGGACAACTGTCCCGACACCCGCGCCTCCTCGAGAGCAACCACGTCATGCTGCCGAGCCGTACCGATGGTCCGCGACGCCCCCGCAACCGGTTCGCGGAACGGGCCCGGCGACGTGAAGATCGGAGCGAGGCTGGCCGCTCCTCCTTCGCTCTGGCACAATGCCTCAGGCAATACGCGAGCGAGTGTATCCGGGATCGACTGAGGAGGCGAGATGGAGCAGCAATCTCTTTCCGATGCATCCGATCTGCTCTGGACGGTGATCCGCAACGGGAGCGAAACCCCCGACCAGATCTTCGATCCGGAGTTCCGGCTGCAAGGATTCCCAGGACCGGATCCCGGAGCGCGACTGATCCGTCGCGGCCACGAGGAGGCTCCTTCGGACGAGCCGATCGAGGATGCTCCGATCCCCGCGCCCGAACGCGGCATCGAGTATCTGCAGCGCTTCTTCGGGCAGGGAAGGGGACTGACCAACCTGGTGACCCACATCGACGGAGCGCAAGTCCTGGGCGAGTTCGGAGTCGTCCAACTCCGGTGGCTGGCCGAGCATGGTCTGGGGGAGCAGGGATCGCCTCGCTACGTCTCCGGCCGCGTTTCGCTCTCCTTCCGACGCGTAGGAGAGAGCTGGAAGCTGATGGGCTGGCTCGGGAGCCGCGGGCCGCATCATGCCGTCCCCGGGACGAAGCGGCCCGACGACGTGGCGCTGATTCGCGAGCAGATCCTGCGCGTCTTCGAGGCGTACCGGCAGATGGAGCTGGGGATCCTGCGCCGCACCCACACCGCCGACTGGCGCGGATTCTCGCTGCGTTCTTCCGGAGTGGGCCGCGGGATCGACGCCTACATGCGGGCCGCCGAAGCAGCCATCGCTTCGACGCAGTTCGAGGAGTACCAGATCCTCGAGCTCGACGCGATTTTCTATGGGGATGTGGCGGTCGTTCCCTACGTCGCTCGCATCGCGGGGACCAATCGGCAAGGGCGTGTGGAGGCGTATCGTCTGCGCGTCCTCGACGTGTATCTGCGCGAGCCCACCGGCTGGAATCAGGTCGCGACCAACACCAGTCTGCATCCCGAGGAGATGATCGGCGGCTGAGTTGCCGATCATCGTCCCCAAATTCGAGCCGAATGTGCGGGTGGCTTAGCCGGGGCTAATTCCTGACGACGGCGAGGCGCTGCGATGATGTGGTGCCGGAGGTGGGACTCGAACCCACACGAGATCAACTCTCACTGGATTTTGAGTCCAGCGTGTCTGCCAGTTCCACCACTCCGGCACGGCAGGGATAGCGAAAGAGTATGCGGGGACGACAGGATTGCAAGGGAACTCTCCGGCTCGCGGCCCGGCTTGCGCGTCCTTAGAGCGTTGACGAGGGCCGCGGGCTTTCCTAAGATCGGTCCTTGCCCGGGGCTGTAGCTCAGTTGGGAGAGCGCATGACTGGCAGTCATGAGGTCGTCGGTTCGATCCCGTCCAGCTCCACATTGTGAGACAAGGAGTTAGCCCCGCTCGGACTCGTTCCGGACGGGGCTCTCTGCTTAGTCGCGGGATTTCATGCTGATTTAACGTCTGATTGACCGACTCGATTTTCCTCCAGATCGTCTTCCGTTGAGAGCGGCGTGAACATGGTGTCAGAGTCACTGGAGATATTGATGCGGCTCATCAAAATGTTCGCTTCAGCAAGGCATCCAAGAAGGCCGACCGTCTTCGGACTGTGCCCTCAGCGGAGCCGAAATAGCGCTCAGCGCAGGAGGCGAGCGTCTTCCGACAGTATGGACATCCATCTCGCCTTTGTCCGAGTTCGAATGAATTCCGATTGACAGGGCAACAACCGCCAGCACTAAACTGACGGCCGTTCAGTGGGAGGCCGCATCGCCGCATCGCCGCATCGCCGCATCGATAGCTCTTGCGAGCGCGCCTTCCATGCTAGCGGCACTTTCAACTCTGGAGGCCGAGATGACCTGCACTTTCTCGTTGAGATTCGTTTTCACAATGGCGGGGTCAGCGGTGGCTGCGATCCTACTGTCCGCTTGGGTTGGGGGCTCTGCTTTCGCCAAGCCCTACTGCTCCCAAATCGACAGCGCGTTTTGCGCCGACCCGCAGGGGGCCTGCACTGTCCACTCCATTCTGTGGCGAGGATCATGCCTCACCGGCCCCAGGGAGTTTCGCTGCGTTTGGCAGTGTTCTGATGGTCTGCACTACGGATTCTGGGAGGAGTGTGAGTGCGGCAGCACGGGCGGGGGGTGCGATTGCTTACTTGCGGGTACGATGATCACCATGGCCGATGGGTCGATGATCCCGATCGAGAAGATTCGACCCGGCGACATGGTGATGTCGATCTCGCTCGATGGCGCGACCAAGACTTCGGAGGTACTAGCGATTCATACGCCGTACCTCGCGGACAAGTATCTTGTCATAAATGGAAAGACGAAGATGACGGAGAACCATCCCGTCTTGATGAATGGAGTCTGGACCGCGGCTGGAAGCCTCGTACCGGGGAATCTCCTTTCCGGAATCGATGGGCTTAGTATTGAGGTTCGTTCCGTAGAAGTGATGGCTCGAGAAGCAATGGTCTACAATTTCCACGTGGCGGATGGGACGTACTTAGCCGATGGAATCGCAGTCCACAACAAGGAAGATTGCGAGGAGTATACCCAGTATTGTGGGGACTGTCCGATCGAATAGTTCGGAGAGATCCTATGTCAAAACAACCGAAGGTCATTCGAGCGTGAGAAGGAGAGGTAGTTGACTGCCTGGCGGCTCGTTCTTGTCATTCTGCTTGTTGCGTGTGGAGGCGACAGTGAAGTCGGACCGGGCCGCCCGGATACGGTCGCGCCGGGGACTGTACTCAATCTCGCTGCCTTGCGAGTCGGGGACGATAGCATTTCCTTGCGCTGGACGGCGCCCGGTGACGATCAATATGCTGGCCAGGCGTCACACTACGAAGTCAGGTTCGACCACGAATCGCTCGTCGAATCTACTTGGGTGAGCGCGATCATGGCGACCGATCCTCCCTCGCCAAGTGCCTCGGGTAACACCGATCGCTTTGGAATAGGAGGATTGGCCCCGGGTCGTTGGTACTTCGCGCTGAAGACTGCAGACGAAGCATTGAATTGGTCGGATCTCTCGAACGTAGTCTCTTCCGATCTTGGCGATACGATTCCACCTGGCGCTGTGAGCGACCTGGCGGTGTTTGCGTTCGATGCGAGCAGTGTTTCTCTTGCATGGACGGCGCCGGGTGACGATGGCGTGCAAGGACGCGCATCAGCGTACGATCTGAGGTATTCCGAGCAGCCGATCTCTGAAGAGAGCTGGGGCGGTGCGTCGAAGGTAGAGGAAGCCCCGACTCCAAACGAACCTGGAACTGCAGAGGCGTTTACCGTGGTAGATCTTGATACCGGACTCGATTATTACTTCGGCCTCCGCGCAATCGACGATGGCGGAAATGTATCGGGAATCTCCAACATCGTTTCGGCAACGATCGAGGCGGACACTCTCGCGCCGTCGGCGGTCGCTGATCTTGAAGTCGCTTTCGCGGCAGGTCGGAGCGTCAACCTCAAGTGGACCGCTCCGGGAGACAACGGTTACTTTGGTCAGGCGACAGAGTACGCCTTGAGGTTCGCCCTTGAGCCAATCACGGAGGAAAGCTGGGAACAAGCGGTCCCGGCAAATGGACTGCCCGCGCCTTCCCATGCGGGAACGCAGGAGTCGTTTACTCTCTCGGGGCTGGAATTGGATACTTCGTATTACTTCGCACTCAAATCTGCGGATTCCGCCGGCAACTGGTCGCATTTGTCGAATGTTGCGCAAGCCGCCACTGTTTCTCTGGTCGTTCTTACACCAGGTCTGGGTTTCACGCTGACGCCGGACTGGGATCCGAGTGGTGCCAGCATCGTGTTCGCGGCGGGGGTTGAACGAATCCAGATTCACTCCGTTCCTGCGCGAGGGGGTGATCCCGTTGCGCTCACACGGCATCCGGAGGGTGTGCACAACCCCCGATGGTCACGTGACGGGGGCATGCTCGCTGTGATCGTTCTTCGGCCGGTAGGTAACACCTCGTATCAGGGGATCGGTCTAATGGAGCCTGAAGAAGGCGCAGATCCAATTACGATCTCTCCACATGGATTGAACCACGTCCTCTATGCGCCTTCCTGGTCGCCTGACGGAACCCGGATCGCGTATCAAGCAACCGAGTTCGGTGCCGCACCGCGAGCAGCGATCGTGGTGGTGGATGCAAATGGGGGCACACCGGATACCCTCTTGTTTGAGGAGGCGAGAATCTTCGGAATCGACTGGTCCCCGAGCGGGGACGAGATCGTCTTCAGCTCGAATCGCGCGGGTGATTTCGAACTTTGGTCGCTCCCTCTGATGGGCGGGGAGCCCGCTCGGATCACAACTAGTCCTTCGAATGAATCTCAGCCCAGATGGTCGCCTGATGGCTCGAAAATCGCCTTCGTGTCGAACCTTTCGGGCACGGTGGACATCTGGACAGTTCCGGCAGCAGGCGGCGAATGGACCCAAGTCACATTCGGACCGTTCAACGCCGGTCCCCTGAGCTGGTCACCCGCCGGCGACGCGATCACTTTTGCCATGAGCGCCGGAGGAACGCAGACGATTGCGGTCCAATACCTTCCGTAGGAGTTGTTCGCAGCTGACTCTCTCGCCTGTACAGGGATGACCGAAGACAGGCGGGCCATGCAGCAGAGGGCTCAGGACGCTGAGCCAGCGGATATACGCTGGCTCAGCGCGGCATTCGATCTCTTCAGTCCAGCTCCGCGCGACCGTTCACCACGCGCGTCACCAGCCCGTACTCCGCCGCTTCCTTCGCCGACATCCAGAAGTCGCGGTCGGCGTCCTCGGTGACCTTCTCAATCGTCCGCCCGGTCTCCTCGGCGACGATCCGGTTGTACTGGTCCCGCAAGCGGAGAATCTCGCGCGCCGCGATCTCCAGGTCGGAGGCTTGACCCCAGCTCTGCGAGCTCGGCTGGTGCAGCAGGAATCGAGAGTTCGGCAGGCTGAAGCGCTGTCCACGATCGCCCGCGAGGAACACCATCACTCCGGCGGATGCGCACAATCCCGCCACGATGGTGCGAACGGGGGAGCTCACGAAACGGATCATGTCGTACATGCCGAAACCGGCGTCCGCTTCTCCGCCAGGAGAGTTGACGATGATCGTGATCGGCTTCTTCGCGTCGTCGCGCTCGAGCATGATCAGCTGCTGGTAGACAGAACGCGCGAGCGTGCTGGAAATCGGCTCCGAGACCAGGATGGTGCGCGCGCGAAGGAACCGTTCCATCATCTTGGGATCTTCATTCGACTTTTTGGCGCCTTCCTCGTCGTCGTCTTCGTCTTCCAACTCGTCCTCGTCATCGTCGAAGAGCCAACGCTGCGACATCGTATCCTCCTCCATGGGTCGGGGCGCGCTCTCCAAAAGGGGCGCGGTTCCTACTGTCATCGACGGACCGAGGGGCACTTCTTCATCGCGAACGCCGGCGGGGCATCCGCAAAACGCTTCTGGCGCTCGGTTCCTCTCGCCAGTCTAACACCCGTCCGGGGAGTCCGTTCGCCGGACGAACTTCGCGTAGTGGAGGCTTCTGCCCTCCTCGGCATACTTGACCGCGTAGTTGGTCGCGATCCGGTCCGCGGAGCCCTCGGGCCACGGAATTTGCTCGAAAAAACCGGATCCAAGGATGTCCGACACCGCCGTCCGAAAGTACGGTTCGACGTCGGAACCGATCCGGAAGATCGCTCCGGGTTGGAGCACACGGAACACCAGGCGATACAGCTCCGGACGGAGAAGCCGGCGCCCCGCATGCTTGTTCTTGGGCCAGGGATCGGGGAAATAGACATGCACCCCGGTCGCGGTTTCCGGCTCGATCCACCGGGTCAGGACGTCGAACGCATCCGCGCGAAAGAGACGCAGGTTGGGAGGGCTCGTCTCGAGGAAGCGGCGCACCGCGTGCCGGAAGTACTTGTCGGCTCGCTCCACCCCTAGGAAATTTTTGCCGGGTTCGAGCTCCACCGCGCGCTCCAGGAACAGTCCCTTGCCGCATCCGAGCTCGATCTCGAGAGGAGCGGTCCGGTCGAACAATTCCTCGATCGCGAACGGAGGAGCCCACTGGGAGGGCTGCACGACAAAGCGGAGGTCGTGCATGGGCACTGGGAGCTGAACTGAGCGACTCACAACGCGGCACGTTAGCACAACGCGGGTCCACCTCTGGGGAAACTGCCGACATGACGGCCGCGGCTACTCGTCACATAAGCGCTGCCGATCCCGATGCGGAACTCCAGGCACCGAACTATCCACCTCTAAATGATGATGTTGCAAATCGATACGGGTGCGCTGGAGAAGAGGCACCATCTCGTGGACCCCAAAGCTGCTGAAACGCTACTTCAGGCAAGCGCCACAACTGGCTTAGCGACAGTTGCTTACGATCTTTCAAAACTTGCGGCACACCACTTGTTCCGTGTGCGCCTGGAGGGGTGCTTCCCAGAGTGGGCGGAGGGCCGGGTCGCTGTCTCCCCGGAACACAGCCCACCAGGTGGTCGCTTCAGGGCCGCACCTGGTCGGAGGAAGCCCCCCCTCCTCCTAGCGCCTTCCGCGCTGTAGCTGCCGGGTCTCGAGGGAGAGACGGGATTCGGAAAGGAAGTGCGGAAGGCGCTGCACCGGATTCCTCGACCGGTGCCGCGAGGAGCCGATCCGGAGCCCCTCCGGATCGGTTCCTCATGCGCGCGACTTGGCTTCTCGAGATGTGATCAGGGCTGAGGTCTGTCAGACGAACTCAGACAACTCCGACGGAGCTTCCGTCCCTCGGCCTGTCAGGTTCGAGCCTTGAGCGTTTCCAACAGCGCGCGCGCCACGTCGAAGAACGCCAGCGCGGAGGCGGACTTGGGATCGCGCACTACGATTGGCCGCCCCTCGTCTCCACCCATGCGCACCGCGGGCTCGAGAGGAATCTGACCCAGGAACGGCACGCCCAGACGCGTCGCTTCGCGCTCCCCGCCCCCTTGTCCGAAGATGTCGGACCGAGCTCCGCACGAGGGGCAGCAGAAGAAGCTCATGTTCTCCAGCAGTCCCAGGATCGGCACTTCGGTCTTGCGGAACATCTCCACGCCCTTGGCCGCATCGATCAATGCGACATCCTGCGGTGTCGAGACCACGATCGCTCCCGAGAGCGCCACCTTCTGCGCGAGGGAGATCTGGATGTCCCCGGTTCCGGGAGGAAGATCGAAGAACAGGACGTCGACTCCCGACCAATCGACATCGCGCATCAACTGATCGATCGCCTTGCCGATCATTGGACCTCGCCAGATCACCGGAGTGTGGCGATCCACCAGGTAGCCGATGGAGATGTTCTTGACGTCATAGCGCTCGAGCGGGATGAGCTTGCCGCGATCCTCGTCGAGCATCGGCTGCGAGTCTTCCAGTCCCATCATGAGCGGAACGGAAGGGCCGTAGATGTCGGTGTCGAGCAGTCCGACGCGATGCCCGAGTTGCGCTGCCGCCACCGCGAGGTTGACCGCGACGGTGGACTTGCCCACGCCTCCCTTGCCGCTCGAAACCGCGATCTTGAACGGGATCTGCGCGAGGGGATCGGTCGCTTCCGCGCCTGCCGCCCTCGGCGAAGGAGCGGCCGCGCGCTGCGCCCGCAGATCGAGGTCGTAGGGGATGGACGCGTTCTCGAGCGCGGTCCGGATCGACGCCTCGATCCCGTCGCGCGCCGTCCCCGCGGTGGGGGAGAGCTCCACCCGAATTTGGAACCGCCCGTCTGCCTCGGTCACATCCTTGACGTAGCCCAGCGTGACGATGTCGCGATCGATTCCGGGAAAGAGAACCGTGCGAAGGACGTTGACGACTTGCGAAGTGCTCGGCATGGCAATCCCTTCCTGGATAAGCGTTCGTTCGCTCGAACCCGATCGCGGACCAAACCGTGAGTATAGGTCAGCGGCGGCGGAGTTGGTCCAATCCGAGGTCGCGCGTGACACCGGCCAGCACTTGTCCCCATCCGTCGGTGGGCGGCCGATCCGCTCGGCGGCGAGAGATCACGAAGCGTGCCAGCTCCCGGAACCAGCGGAAACGGCCTTCCACGGCGAGCCGATCGCGCTCCGGGGGAGGGAGCCGCAAGCGCCCGATCGCTTCGAGGAGCGGCGCGAGACCGCGCGAAGCCAGATCGCGGTACACGGGGATCTCGTCCGAGGCGAACCGATAGCCGAGCCCGAACGGACCATCCTGGGAGAGCAGCCCATCCTGCTCGATCCGCCGGGCAATGGGAGAGAGTCGGGAGGCGATTAGGAGAGGCCGGTCCGTAGAGAGCGCCGCCTTCAAGAATGGCGCGTCTTCCTCGATCACCTGGAGCGCGTCGAGGATCTCTTCCAATGTCGTGTAGGGATCGAAGAGATGCAGAGTGTGCTCGATCGTCGCATCGAGATTCGGCGCACGATCGTCCAGGCGGCGCAAGAGGCGCGCGATGGAGCGCGCTTCCCACTGCGAGGTGTCGAACTGCGTTTGGCCGAGAGCGCGTCCCGCGAGGAAAAACTCGAGCCCCGCGAGGTGGAAACGCACGCGAGGATGCTGCTCGAAGATCTGGAGCAGACCCGCTTCGGATTGGCGCAGAGACCGCGGAGACGGGCGAAACCGGATCTGCTCCGGCACCTTGTCTTCCTTGGCGAGATGCTCGAGCAGCGATTTCAGCGCCGGCAGCGGATGCACCGCCCGGATTTCGAAGGAGCGCACACCTTGGCTCCAGAGGTGATCCGACTGGAGATTCACCTGTTCGAGAGAGATTGCGGCGGGGGCAGGGCAGATCCCATAGGGACACGATTGCGCGGCGTGATGATCGAGGAGGCGCGTGCGCGCGCGTTCCGACCAAGGCGATGCAAGAGGATCGTGATCGCGAGCCGGCGTCGGGACTCCGGTAGCGCCCTTCGTGATCGCCGTGTTGCGACCGGTGCCAGTTGTCGCGTCGCCTGTGGTGGCTGTCGCGGCGGCTGCGGTGGCTTTCGCGGCGGCTTCGGTGGCTTTCGCGTCGCCGGTGGTGGCTGTGGCGGTGCCTGTGGAAACCGGGGGGGTACCGGTCGCAACTGCCGCGGAGTCCGAGTGTCCGTGAACGCAGCCACGCTCCGCCAAGAGAGGAGCCGTTCCGAAGCTCGGACGCAACGCCGGACCCCGATAGTTCCATTGCGCAGACGACGCAGAAAAGGGAAGTAGCTCCGATTCGAAGTCCCAAACGCGCCACGCCGTCGAGGCTTCGAGGATCCATGCGCTCGAGGCAGCGGAAACTTCGGAAGCCAAGGACTCCAATGGTGCGGAGTCTTCACGCGCGATGCGTGCGTCCGGTCGAATTCGAGCCAGCAGGTTGGATACGGCATTCGCGCCTTCGAGCAACTCTCGGAAATCACTCCCGGAGCGGGAGTGATCCGCCGATTCCGCAAGGCGATCGGCCAGCTTGCCCGCGCCGATGCGCGATGCGCCCACGAATGCGAACGGCGCGGGGGAGTGCTCGAACAGCGTTGCCGCAAGGGGGCCGAAGAGCGCCCACGGTCGGCCCGTCACCCGGTCATGCAGCCGGCGCAGCATGTCGCGCGGCACGAGCGCCTCGATCAGAAACAGAGCGCAATCCAGCTCCTCGACCAGAGACTCGATGTGATGGACGTGGACGCGCCACCGCTCGACCTGATGCCCTCGCAGCTCCACCTCGTGCGCGATCGCATCGGCCTCGATCTTCGAATCGAGGACGCCGGGCGCCTCGTCGTTCTCGATCTTGAAGACCGCGACGGAGAGTCTCATCCGCGTCTCGCTTCCAGGAACGGAGACGGGCAGAGATCGAGCATGGAACCATCCATTGGGCGAACCGTTCGCATCTCAACAGGGTACGAATTCCGGATGCCGGGATGTCAGAGCAATTCGGTGGCGCTCATCACGCTCCTCCGGGGCTCGACATGGCCGGCGTGGTACTGTCAGGGGAGTTCACCCCATGTGGAGGTGCTGCGTGCGCGATGATTCCGACTACCCGCCCCGAATCCTTCCCTCGACTTGGTCGAAGGCGGAGGGTTGGAGTGCTGCTGAGCGCACCCCGTCGGATCCAGTCTTCGATCGGCTTTCCGATATTCCTTCTCCAGAGCGCGAGAAGATCGCTTTCCCGGACGGGGAGGAGATCGGACCTCGCGGCAGCGGGGAGATGACTTTCCCAGAGTACGAAATCGCCATCAGCGACCGCGAAGCATGGGCGTCCCGCCACAGTGATGAGATTCGCATATCTCGGCGAGAGCTCATCATCGCGGGTGGGCTGTTCGTGCTCACTCTCGGCTCGACGTATCTGACCGGAGGGATCGCCTACGCCCTAGCGCTGCTCGGAATCCTGCTCTGCCACGAGATGGGCCATTACC
>CAMPIC010000021.1 GCA_946886185.1 uncultured bacterium | reverse complement strand
GAATAGGATAACAGCGCCCGCTCGACGTCCGCAAACCTCCCGGCAGGAGCACCACCTGGCCTTTCCGGGTACTTCTGCTGCAGCGCGTCCACTTGACCAACTCCACGCAGCCGATTTAACCGGCCGCCGCGCCCCTTGACGGCGGCCCGGAAGTGATAGAATGCCCGTTCGGCTGCGTGCCGGACGACAGCGGCCGTCGCTCGGACAATGGATCTCCGAGCGGTCGGCTCATCAGTCGGGGAAACCAACGCACGGATTCCAGGAGGATTGTCTCGATGAAGAAGCTCGCATCGATCCTGACTCTCGGCGGGATCGTTCTGATCTCGCTTCCCGCGCTCGCGCAAGGTGACAAGGCGGCGCAGGAAGCAGAAATGATGGCCGCCTGGCAGGAGATGATGACGCCCGGCCCGCATCATCAGGCGCTGGCGACGCACGCCGGCGACTGGGAAGTGCACAGCTCGATGAAGATGGATCCGAGCTCGGAGCCGATGATGTCCGACGGCACGGCTCATCTGGAGATGGTCGCGAACGGCCTGTTCCTGCAGGAGACGGTCAACGCGCCGATGATGGGCATGCCCTGGACCGGCTATGGAGTGTCCGGATTCGACAAGGCTTTGAACAAGCATGTCGGTATCTGGTACGACTCGGCCGGCACCATGATCATGAACTTCCAGGGCGACTGCACGGACAACTGCTCCACGATCACCATGACCGCAAACTTCGTCGATCCGATGACGAAGCAGCCGAGCAGCATGAAGACGGTGACCAAGATGACGGATCGGGATCATGCCACCAATCAGCTGTATACGATGATGGATGGCAAGGAGTGGATGATGGGCGAGATCACGTACACTCGGAAGAAGTGATCGCGCAGCGCAACGCGACTGCATGAGACGAAGCGGGCCGCCGCCAGGGTGCGACGAGCCCGCTTCCTTCTTTAGGAGCCTTGTCGGTCTTGGGAACCGGACGGGGTGGATCGACATTTAGGAGTGTTCACGGCGCGCAATGCCACCGAGGAGATCGATCCCATTGATGGAATCGGCTGATCAGAACGAAGCCCCCCCAGGCTCCGTTCCCGACCGGGAGCGAGCGCGCTCGCGATCCGTTCTGCGCTGGGTGCGGGAGCTCCGCGATCTGGCGCTGCTCGGGCTCGTTCTGTTCCTCACGATTCATTCCGTGGCGCAGGCGTACAACGTCCCCACCGGCTCGATGGAAGACACGATTCTGATCGGCGACTACCTCTGGGCGGGAAAGCTCATCTACGGAACGCCGATCCCGTTCACAGGCCTCCACCTCCCCGGATTGCGGGATCCCAAGCCGAACGACATCGTGGTTTTCAAGTTTCCGGGCGACTGCAAGACCGACTACGTCAAGCGCTGCGTCGGCGTCCCCGGGGACACCATCGAGGTGCGCTCGGGAGCGCTCTTCGTGAACGGGCAGCCGTTCGACGATCCCGCTCATGTCAAGCACGCCCCCGAAGTGTCTAAATCCGAGCCGAGTCGGTCCGCGCATCCCCGCCGCCGCGCGCGCGACGACTATGGCCCGTTCGTCGTGCCAGCGGACCACTACTTCATGATGGGCGACAATCGGGACAACTCGTACGACTCCCGCAGCTTTGGCCCGGTTCCGCGGGAGCTGATCGTCGCGAAGGCCCTCTTCCTCTACATGTCATGGGACTCCGCGCTCCATCCCGAGCCCGAGGTCTCGCCGGACCGTCCGCTCTCCTACCTGAAACGCTTTCTCCACGACATTCGCTACGCACCCTCCAAGGTGCGTTGGAGCCGCATCGGCGATAGCTTGATGTAGCTCTCCGACGAGCGCGTTCCGTCAGTTATCCAGCGAATGCACGAGATTCCGGCAGAGCTCGGGAAGCGAGGGATCGCGCGCCCCCATGACGAGCACGACATCTCCCGCTCTGGCTTCCGTTCGGATCTCCTCGATCAGCTCTGGCCGGGAGGCGGCGAATCGGGCATCGCTTCCGTGCCGCCGCATGTCCGCGGCGATCTCGGAGGAGGAGAGATCCTTCGTGGCGGTGCCTCCGGCGTAAAAGATCTCGAGCAACCAGAGGATGTCGTGCGGGCGGAGCACGCGCGCGATCGTCTCCACCAACTCCTCGCGAATGAAACGCGTGGGTCCGAATCCATGAGGCTGGAAGACCGCCAGGACCCTTGGCGCGCGGAGCTGTGCGGTCCGGAGCGCTGCCTCGATCTTGTGCGGGTTGTGCGCGAAGTCGTCGATGACCTCGATGCCCGCGGCGCTGCCATGCGACTGGAATCTCCTCGCCACGCCCTGGAACCCGATCAACGCATTCGCACATTGCAGCAGAGTGACGCCCGTCTGGAGCGCCGCGACCGCGGCGGCGACGGCGTCGAACGCGTTGTGCTCGCCGGGCGCCGGCAGCTCGAAGGGGACTCCGTCGATCCGGAAGCGGCTTCGATCCGGCAGGAGCTCCAAATCGGTGGCGAGAATTGCTTTTGCCGGGGCGGGACGCGAGGAATCATCCGCTTCCCGCAGGCCGAATCGGATTGCGTTCGTCGCGATCGGGTCGAGAGCCGGATCGAGACTCGCCACGAAGGGACCGGTCGTGTGCTGCTTGAACGCGCGGAACATCGCCAGCAGATCCTCCGGTTCCTTGTGATCGCGGCGCAGATTGAGCACCAGTCCGAGCCAGGGCCGATAGCGCACCAGGCTGCCGTCGCTCTCGTCCGCTTCGATCACGAGCAGGTCTCCCGCGCCGGCATACGCGTTGCCGAGCAGCCCGCGTGCTTGCAAGCGGGGAAGCTCCGCGCCCGAAAGCACGGAAGGGGAGAGACCGGCGAACTCGAGGATCTCGAACAGCATCGCGGTCACGGTGGATTTGCCGCTGGTGCCGGTGACCGCGAGAGTTCGGTGCTGTTCCACCAAGCTCGCCAGGAGCTCGGAGCGATGCAGGATCGGAATTCCTCGCCGGCGCGCCTCCGCGATGTCCGGCACAGACTCCTCGATCGCGGTCGAGACGATTAGCCCGTCGCATTCCTCCAGGCTCGATCCATCTTGCGCCACGATGCGCACCCCGGCTCTCTCCAAGGCGGCTCGGATGTGGGGATGCTCTCCGCGATCGAAGAAGCGATCACTCCCGGTGGCGAGACCGCCGCGGGCCACATGGAACTGCGCGAGCGCGCTCATTCCGCTCCCGGCGACGCCCACGAAATGCAAGCGTTCGATCATGCGGGGGATCATGGCAGAGTCAGAGGCCACGCTCCAGAGGACGCCCGATCGTAAGCCGGCCGCGGGGCGTCCTGATCGGGAAGGCAGCCGGGCCTTGCTGCTGCTATCGTCGCGGGGTCATGTCGATCGCTCGAACCGAATCGGAGGGAGCATGGATACCATTCCGTACCTGGTCATGAAGGTCCTGCATGTGTTGGCGGTGACGCTCTTCCTGGGAAACATCATCGTCGGGATCCTGTGGAAGATTCATGGAGACGCGTCACGGGATCCCAAGATCATCGCGCACACCTTGCGCGGAATCATGCTCGCCGACCGGTGGTTCACGATGCCGGCGGTTGCGGTGCTGCTCATCAGCGGGTTCGGGGGCCAGGGGATCGGACGATATCCGATTACGACTCCCTGGATCTTGGCGGGGATCATTCTCGCGGCGATCTCAGGATTCGTCTTCATGACGCAGGTCGGTCCGGCGCAGCGAAAGCTTCTCGCGACCGCGCAAGCCGGAATCTCGGGCGAGATGGACTGGGCCCAATACCAGCGCCTCACGCGGCAATGGAACGTGTGGGGCGTGATCGCGACCGCGGCTCCCATCATCGCGCTGGTGCTCATGGTGTGGAAGCCTGTGTGATCGGTGCGTTGCGACTACTACGCATCGGGGCGATGCCGTTCCTGCTCGGAGCTGTGGTCGCCCTATTCTGACCAGCTCCGGCGCAAGGAGCTGCATTGCCGCTCGATCCTGGGGGGAATCGGCTCGCCCTCGTCGGTGGAATGGCTGCCGGCGGTGCCGAGCGCTCCGTCGCGGTTCCGCAACAAGGCGAAGATGGTCGTGTCGGGGAGCGCGCGGGCGCCGCTCCTGGGAATCCTCGACGCGGAGCAGCGGGGCGTCGATCTCACGGGATGCCCGCTCTATCCGGACGCGCTGACGGCGAGCTTCCCCCCGATCACGGAGTTCATCACGTGCGCCGGGCTCCCTCCATATGACGTGCGAGGCCGCCGCGGGGAGCTCAAGTACGTGCTGGTCACCTGGGCGAGCCACTCCGATCGCCTCATGGTGAGACTCGTTCTTCGCACAGAGAGTTTGTTGCCGCGGATTCGCGAGCACCTGCCGGAGCTCCTGGCGGCCCTTCCGCAGATCGCAGTCGCGTCGGTGAACCTGCAGCCGGAGCACAATGCGATCGTCGAAGGGGAGAACGAGATCGTCCTGACTGAGGGGACGATGCTCGAGATGGAGCTCAACGGGAGGATTTTCTACCTGCCTCCGCGCGCGTTCTTTCAGACCAACACCGAGGTCGCGGCTCAGCTGTACAGGCAAGCTCAGCTCTGGGGGGAGGAGCTGGGTCCGCGCATGGTGCTCGACTTGTTCTGCGGAGTCGGCACGTTCGCACTCCACTTGGCGGACGGGGAGCGGAGCATCCTGGGAGTGGAGAGCATCCGCGATGCGGTGGAAGGAGCGCGCCGGAGCGCAGAGCGACAGCGGACCTCTTCGTGGAACACACATCCGGAGTTCCTCTGTCTCGATGCCTCGCAAATCGAGGCCGGTCGCCTCCTCGCGGAGCGATGCGACGACCTGGCGCGGGCGATGGTGATCGTGAATCCTCCGCGGCGCGGGATCGGAGAGAAGCTCGCGCTGGGACTGAATGGCAGCGGCGCGCGCTGGGTCGTGTATTCGAGCTGCCAGGTGGAATCGCTGGCGCGGGATCTGCGCTCCCTGCCGCGCTTCACGCTCCGGCGCGCCCGCCTCCTCGACATGTTTCCGCACACGAACCACTACGAAGTGATCGCGCTCCTCGAACGCAACTCCTGACACGAAGTGCGTCTGCGCAGAGGCGGTCGTCTCGTACGACTCGCGGGCAGATGATGTGCACCCGGTCGCGCAACGACTTGCCGAGCCTCCGCAATCAGCGCATCGGGAAGTTGCCGACCGCGACGGCCCAGCGGGAGACGTAGGGAGCGCGCCACGTATGCAGCTCGGGGCCCAGATAACCCAGTTCGATTTCTTCGTAGGGTGCGTTGGCGTCGACGGCGATCCCGGGCAAGGAGCAGGGAGAGTCGGAGAGATCGATCTGGACCTGATCTCCCTCCTCTACATAGAAGATGAACTTCCACTCCGCGCGGTCCGTCATGCGGAGCGTCCGCGCCGCTTCCGGAGGATCTTCATCACCAGGTGCGTCGGGTGCGATCGGATCCTCGGGCGTCATCCCGAGTGTGAAACGATCCCGCCAGAATCGGGCGAAGCCGCGCATCTGCTCGGAGATGGTGTAGGGAGGCGTCTCCTTCGCGCCCCACCATGCGCCCACACCGCCCGCCATCGCGTTCCACCACAGAACCTGCAGAGTGTGTTCGCCGGTCCAGGGCGGGCCGCCCGCGAACTCGCGCAGATGGAAGAACCGCTCTTCGTCGAGATGCGGCCGATCGGGGAATGCCGCGATCTGGTTCAGGACTTCTTCATAGCTCGCCGGTCCGTTGGGCGAGGTCTGAAGCGGCAGGGAGTTGGCATCCGCGTGACTGGAACCCCAGGAGGCTCCGTCGAGCTCCGGCAACGCATAGCCACGAGCGAAGAGCAAGTGCGGCCAGCCCATTTGCGCGTGGAGAAAGTCGGCCCAGACGGCGAGCTGATCGGTCGTGACCCACTCGTCGAGGTCGTAGCCATAACCCATCGACCATCCCGGCAGTGGACCGAGGCGTGCCGCGATATAGCGTTGGACGCGCCGATCGGGAACTCCGTTGATTCCGCCGGCGCCGATTTGGGTTTGTTTGCGCTGCTCGTCGCCCCACGCCCAGATGTGGAGCGTCAGTCCCTTGCGATGCGTGATCTGGATCACGCGCTCCAGCGCCTCGAACGATCGCAGGTCGGGGTCGCGGCTCTCATGCTCATCGGATCGCACTGCGCCCAGCTCGAACCATTGGTTGAAGATGTCTCCCGCGTAGAGAGCGGACATTCCATGGCGGATCGGGAACTCCTCCAGATCCAGAGGCAACGCGGTATCGAGGTCAGCGCGCGCATAGCTCGTGCCAGGATCGGGGGAGAATCCGCCTTCCCAGACGTTGAACAGGATCGCCTGCCGCTCTCCATCGTAGAGCTCGCGCGTGAACTTGCTTCCGTCGTGACCGAGGAATCCGATCACGGTCGGATCCGAAGCAGGAAGGACGTGCACTTCCCCCTGGAAACCATCCAACCCCGGATTGATCGAGCTGGATTGGAAAGTCCAGGTGCCGGGCAAATCCCCGCAGAAACGGAAGCGCCAGATACCACTGCCGTCCTCATCGGTGTCGCCGGAATCGGGTCCGGCGAAGAACATGCCGGTGTTGCGAACCGCGCCCGACTCACGATGCACGAACTCTACGCGAGCTTCGACATCGAAGGGATCGTCGCTGTATCTGGTCTCGTGAATGCTCCATTCGAGTACCGGCAGGTACCGGCTGACCTCTTCCACGGGAAACACGCGATTGGAGTCTGGCGTCGCATCCACCGAGCGCACGTCGATGGGAGGATGCTGCCCCCTCTGGGAGAGGTAGGCCGCAGGTTGGGACGGTCCTGAATCAGGATCGCTGCACGCGGCGAGCGATAGGAGAAGCGAACTACAGGCCGTGAGCGACAGCAGAGGCGAACTGCAGGCCGCGAGCGACAGGACAAGCGAACGACACGCGAGCTTGCGTGCGAAATCCGGGAGGAACCAGCTGCAGGTTGCGAGCGACCCAGAAAGCCAGCCATGCACGAGCCTTCGGACAGACGGTGGGAGCAGGGGATGTCGTCGGTCGATCATCGATACCTCGGAGCCTGCGCGGCGGAGGCACGCGCGCGCCGCAACGCGAATACTGCGCTGCCGGAACGCCGCTCACCGTCTCACCACGAGCTTTCGACTGACTTTATGTTGCCCCGCTTGCAGAACCGCGAAATAGACACCATCCGCGATCTCGTCCGGCGACCACTGGATGGTGCGAATCACTCCATTGCTCAACTCTCCGGGATCGGCTCCGAAAGCCGAAACTGCGGGATCGGCTCCGAAACCCGAAACTGCGGGATCGGCTCCGAAACCCGAAACTGCGGGATCGGACCCGAGAACCGAAGCCGTGGGATCAGACCCGAAAGCCGAAGCCGGATCGGACCCGGGAACCGAAGCGTCCGGATCGAACCGGAAAACCGAATCGACCAAACGACCTTGCGCATCCACGATACGCAGCGTGACCGGTTCGTAGGTGCGCGCGGCGAAGCGGAACGTGGTCTGTCCGCTAACCGGCTGCGGAAACGGAGGATCCAGCATCAACACGCGCGCGGCAACGTCCGCGGGCTCCACCGAAGAGGGATCCGTGTCGAGATCGATCTCCCACACGCCCCGTCCATAGGTGGCTGCTACGAGCTTGCGCGCGGAACGCCGGATCTCCAGGTCAGTAATCACCGCGTTGACGAGCCCCGTCCCGAACGGCAGCCAGGTCGCGCCGGCGTCGCGGGACCTCCACACACCAATGTCGGAACCGATGTACCAATCGCCGGGACGCCCCGGGTCGGCGATGAAGGTGTTGGCCGGCTGGTCCGGGAAATCTCCGGTGATATCGATCCAGGTCGCGCCGAAATCGGTGGTCATGACGGCATGGCGGCTGCCCGGGTTGTACCCACCGAAGGTCACATAGGCGGTCGCCGCGTCGAAAGGATCCGCGTGGACCTTCGTTTCCAGCCCGTTTCCCGGAAAGGTGGTGGAGAGAGTCCAGCTGCTCCCGTCATTGGCGGTATGACGCACGGCGTTCGGTCCCACGGTCCAGACGACGTCTCCGTCCACGGGACTGATCGAGATCCAACGCGCGAAGTGCGCGGCCACGCTCTGCCACGATGCGCCGCCGTTCGTGGTCCGGCAGATGGCGGTGTTGGTCGAGGTGTAGAGGCGGTTGCCGTCGTTCTGGTCTTGGTCGACCGGACTGACCCACGCGCCGGCTCCCGCGATGCCCGTTTGGATCGAGGACCAGTTGATCCCTCCGTCGGTGGACTTGAGGTGATTCCCGTTCTGCCACTCCGCGTAGACGATTTGCGCAAAGGCAGGATCGACGTTGCAGACCATG
Organism: uncultured bacterium; assembly: GCA_946886185.1. The sequence goes on along the minus strand of CAMPIC010000021.1, from coordinate 5,509 downwards.
CCGTCGGCCACGAAGGTGGAGTGGAACCAGGAATTTTCTCCCGATCGGCCGGGGATGCCGTTGTCCTGCGTGCCGCCCATCGTGAAGATCGGATCGCTCTGCGCAACGCAGATGTCATAGAACTGGTAGCTGATGATCCCCGCGCGGCGCGGAGTCCAGAGTGCGCCATCGTCGTTGGAGCGCCACGGGCCTCCGTCGGTCCCGATCCAAACGGCATCGCCGGCGCGGTCTTGTGCGGCCGGCGGATAGACGAGCGCGTGATTGTCCCAGTGCGGGACGGTGTCGTCTCCCCAGGGGCGCGTCGCGTTCAAGTCGAGGAACGTCTGACCGCCGTTGTCGGAGACATACAGGTGGACGCCGGCCGCGATGACGCGATCGGAGTCGTCCGGATCGACCGCGATCACGCAGTTGTACCATCCCTGTCCGCCCGCCATGTTGATGGTGCTGTTGCGCGCGGTCCAGGTCGCGCCGTCGTTCGTGCTCCGGTAGATCCCCAACGTTCCGTAGGTTCCGGCGTTGACATAATGCGCGTAGATGACGCTGGGCTCGGAAGCGCAAACCGCGATCTTGGTCTTGGCGATGGACGAGGGATTGGGCTGTCCGGTTCCCGCCAAGGAAAAGGTGAGGCCGTCGTTCGTCGAGACGTACACGCCATTGGACGACTGCGAGTTGATGAAGGGATCGCGCCCCTTTGCGACATAGACGCGGTTCGCATCGCCCGGCTTCCACTTGACGTCGAAGAAGTTTCCGTTCGACATCACTCGAGTCCAGGTGTCCCCATCGTCGGTCGACCGCCAGAGTCCGTCGTTCGCTCCGGCAAGGATGGTGTGCGTGGCGGGATTGTCCTCGATGACGTTGAATCCGTGTGTGGAAGCGCGGCCGTAGGCGAGCGAAGTCGGATTCCAGGTCGCTCCTCCGTCGGTCGACTTGAGCAGGCCGATTCCGAAGATCCCCTTCCCGGCCGCCACATTGCCGGTGCCGGTTCCTTCGCCCGTGCCGATGAGGACGATGTTCGGGTTCCACGGGAGAACGCACACCGCGCCGATCGAGAGGGTGGGAAGCGCGTCGGTGGTGGTGCTCCAGGTGTCGCCGCCGTTCATGGACTTCCATAGTCCGCCGGCCGCGGAGCCGACATAGACGACGTCCGCGTCGTCGGGATGGAAGTCGATGGCGACGCAACGCCCCGAGAACTCGGTCGGACCGACGCTGAACCATCCCCCGCCGCCCTCGCGTTCGAACTGTCGAGTGCCGCGCAGCGAAAGCGCGCGCTCGAACACGTTCCAGCGGAGCTGCCCGCCGAACGTCCCATCGGGAATGGGGCGCGTTTCGTAAAACCAGAGGTCGCGATTGTACGGCTTCCACCCGCTGCTCCGGGTGGTCTTGTACTCGGGATGGCTTTCGAAAAACGCTCCGAGACGGGAGAGACCCTCGCTCGGCTGCCCCCACGCCAAGCTGGCGCCGGCGACCGAGAAGAACGCCGCGGTGAGCGCGACGCGAAGCGGGCAACGCGTTGGGATGGGCACGCCAGGGGCCATGTCGAGTTCCTGCTGTCGCGCCGTCGGCACGTTTGTTTGATTGCACGCCGTCCTCGCGCGGTATCCGCAGAGGCCAACGCTGGTACACAGCGTTTCCGACCTGCCCCGGAGGCGCCGGAGCGCGCCAGCCGGCGCGCTCATCCTTTCGAGTCTATCAACTCTCTGGATCGCTCCCTACGGGCGAAAGATCTCGTCGAAGAACGACATCATCGCGTTCCAGCTTCGGGCATCGGCCTTTGCGTGATACGCGGCTCCTTTGGAGGGATCGTCTCCCGCCCCCTTTTGCGTGAAGGCATGGACAGCCCCGGTGTACGCGACGAACTGCAGGTCGACATCGGCGTCCGACATCTCATGGACGAAGCGATGGACCTGTTCCAGCGGTACGTAGGGATCGTCCAACCCATGGAGCACGAGGAGCGGACAGGCGATGTTCTTTGCATCGCTGGGCTCGGGAGTGTTCAGAACTCCGTGGAAGCTGACCGCGCCGGAGAGGTTGGCGCCGGTCCGCGCGAGCTGCAGGGCGCCGGTTCCACCGAAGCAGTAGCCGATCACCGCGATTCGGTTCGGATCGGCCTTGGCCCCGGGATCCTGGTTCTCCTCCCCTCGCGCGCCCGCTAGCCAATCGAGGGCGGCGGTGAGCCGCTGGCGGAACAGGGCAGTGTCCTGGAAGTACTTGCCCGATTCGGCGGCCGCTGCCTCGGTGTTTGCGGGGCGGATTCCCTGGCCATATATGTCAGCGGCAAACGCGACGTAGCCTGCTTCCGCGAGCATCTGACAGCGCATCTTCTCGTAGTCGGTCAGACCCATCCACTGGTGGATGATCAAAACGCCGGGACGGGGTTGGTCAGCCGCGTCATCGAAAGCGAGATAGCCTTCCAGGGTCGTGCCTTGCGCAGTGTACGTGACGGTGCGAGTCACGATGGCGGACTCAGCCGTTCCGATCGCGCCTTCGGCCAGGATGGCACATGCGATCGCGAGCGATGCCCGCGCGACGTTCCACCGATTCATTGCAACCTCCTTGAAACGAACGACGCTTTGGCACGGACACCAAAATTCGGCGTCTTTGCCGGTTTATGAACGCGGGTTGCCAGTTGTTCAACCCTCGTGCTCCCGAACACGACTCGGGACCGAATCGAGCCCGTCGGGAATCGTAGACGAAAGGGCCTTCACGGTGCGCATTCCCGTCTCGGCGATCCTGCCGCCCGACGCTATCGCACTCGGCGGCGCGACGCCCCCCGGCTACCGACTTTGGAGCGCCACGCGAGCGATGACCTCCTGCAGTGCATCGAGGCCGTCGGTCAGCGCGGCCGGTCCGGGCTGGAGGATGAGCGGCGACTTGATCTCGTGGAGCTCGTTTGCCCGCACGGCCGGGATCGTGTCCCAGCCGGGACGCGACGCGACTTTCTCAGGACGGAACTTCTTCCCGCACCAGGAACCGAAGATGATCTCCGGCTGGCGCTTCACTACCTCTTCATGAGAGACGATCCGTTCCTTGGCGAGCGGCTGGTCGGACAGCTCGGAGAAGATGTCCTCGCCTCCCGCGACGCGAACCAGCTCGCTGACCCACTGGATGCCGCTGATGCACGGATCGTCCCATTCTTCGAAGTGCACGCGCGGGCGGCGCGGCAAGCTCGAAGCCTTCCGGCGGACATGATCGACCCGTGTTTCCAGCTCGGCGGCATAGCGATGTCCCGCCTCGGGGGCTCCGACCAGCGATCCGAGCCTCCGCACGTAACCGAGAATGCCGTCGACCGAACGATGATTGCTGATCCAGACCTCGACCCCCTGATGGATCAGGTCACGCGCGATGTCCGCTTGTAGATCCGAGAAGCCGATGGCGAGATCCGGCTGGAGTGCGAGGATCCGGTCGATACGAGCCGAGAGGAAGGCGGAAACTCTCGGCTTCTCCTTGCGGGCGCGTGGAGGCCGCACCGTGAATCCGGAGATGCCGACGATGCGGTGCTCTTCTCCCAGCGCGTACAACACCTCGGTCGGTTCCTCGGTGAGACAGACGATGCGTTGCGGAAACCGCGCAGTGTGCCGAATCATGATGGCGAGGATACACGAGCCGTGCCGCTCTCGTGGAAAGCCATGGAACGGGACGGTTCGAGGCGGTCCCGAAGGAACGGAGGTCAGGTGGATCGAGATCTCGCCGTGGCGGCTTTGCGTGCGCGAGAGCCGTGGGATCTTCTCGTGATCGGCGGCGGCGCCACCGGACTGGGAGTGGCGCTGGATGCGCGCACCCGCGGGTTGCACACGCTTCTGGTGGACCAGGGGGATTTCGCCTCGGCAACTTCTTCGAAGAGCACCAAATTGATTCACGGCGGAGTGCGCTACCTGCCTCAAGGCCGATTCGGACTGGTGCGGCAATCGCTGCGGGAGCGCGCCATTCTCCTGCGCAACGCTCCCGACCTCGTCCGTCCACAAAGCTTTCTCGTGCCCGCGGCCGGCGCCCTGGAAGGGCACGCTCTCCGGACCGGACTGTGGATCTATGAGCTCCTGGAACGGCTGGCCGGAGACGCCGATCGCTCCGCCGCCGGTGTTCGTGGTCGCTCCGCCGCTGCTGATCGCGGTCGCTCCGGCGCTGATGCTCGCTCCGCGATCATTCACGATCGCGCGGTGGCCGTACTGCCGCATCCGTCCCGCGTGAGTGCGGAAGACCTCGAGCGGAGCCTCCCCAACCTCGTTCGCGGCCGTTTCTCCAGTGCATTCCGGTACTTCGACGCGCAGTTCGATGACGCCGGGCTCGCGCTACGCCTCGCGCAGGTGTTCGTGGCGCACGGAGGCATAGCGCTGAATTATGCGCGCGTGGAGCGATTGATTCCGCGGTCGGGGCAGATCCGCGGAGCGGTGATCCGTGATCTGGAGACGGACCAGGAGACGGAAGTGGGCGCCCGCTGCGTCGTGAACGCCGCGGGCATTTTCGTGGACTCGATCCGCCGAATGGACGATCCCGCCTTGCCGCCGCTGCTCGCGCACAGTCGAGGGAGCCACCTCGTTCTCGATCTCGACTTTCTCACCGCCCCGGCTGGAGCCGAGTGTCACGACCGTGCGCAGGACGCTCTGGTCATTCCACGAACCACGGACGGCCGGGTGCTGTTCGCCGTTCCCTGGTCGCGTCACCTCCTCGTTGGCACCACCGATATTCCGGTGGGGGATGCCGACCCGGACCCACGGGCCACCGAACCGGAAATCGAGTTCCTCTTGCAGGAGCTCGGCAGATATCTGCGGCGTGCTCCGGGGCTCGGAGACGTGCGCAGCACCTTCGCGGGAATTCGCCCGCTCTTGCAAGGAGCGACGAACGATACGCCGACCAAACGGATTGCGCGTGAGCATCGCCTCGAGCTGTCCGCGAGGGGGCTCCTCACCATTGCCGGGGGCAAATGGACGACCTACCGGCTGATGGCGGCTCACACCGTCGACCGTGTGCTCGAGATCGGCGGCATCGAGGCCCGACCTTGCGTGACCGCAACGCTTCCTCTTCGAGTCGAGGACCAGGTGTGCGACACAGACCGGGTCGATCGGACGATGGTGCAGTTTGCCGTCCGCCAGCAAATGGCGCGGACCGTGGAAGACGTGCTCGCCCGGCGCTCCCGCTGTTTGCTCCTCGACGTTCGTCAAGCGCTCGGGCTCGCGGAGCCGGTGGCGCGGTGGATGGCTGAGGAGCTCGATCGCGACGATTCATGGATCGATGCGCAGGTCGCCACGTTCGACCGCGCCGCCGCGCGCTACCTGCCTCCGCGTTGACACCCCCGAAACGCTCCGGTACCGTCGCCCAGTGCGCGCGATCCGGAGGAGTTGTTGTCAGAGACCGTCCGTAACCTGGCCGTACTGTTCCTCTTAACAAGCGCCCTGTCGGCGTGCGCCGGCTCGGGGGGGGACGCGCTCCTCCGTTCGGGAGACTATTCGGGAGCGGTCGCCGCCTACGAAGCCGCCGAACAGGCATCCCCAGACGATGGCGAGTTGAAGCGAAA
>CAMPIC010000020.1 GCA_946886185.1 uncultured bacterium | reverse complement strand
GAAGGGATGGAATCATGATCGAGGTGGACAAGGTCCTGGAAGACGGCGGCGAGCGCCTCGCGGCGCTCCGGAGCTATCTTTGACCTCGACTCCAAGCGCAAGGAGATCGAAGAAGCCGAAACGAAGATGAGCGCGCCCGGGTTCTGGGATCGTCCCCAGGAAGCCCGGCAGCTGGTGCACCGTCTCAAGCTCCTCAAACATCAGGTCAGCCGCGTGCAAGCGCTCGAACGCGCCTACGAAGATCTGGGTGTGCTCGCGGAGCTCGCCGGAGAAGAAGAAGCGGGCGCGTCCAAAGAAGCACAAGAAACGGGCGTGAAGTTCCTCCGCGATCTCGAGGCGTTCGAGCTCACCACCCTCCTCGACGGCGAGCACGACGCGAACAACGCCGTGGTCGCGATCCATCCGGGAGCGGGAGGCACCGAGAGCCAGGACTGGGCGGAGATGCTCCTGCGGATGTACCTGCGCTGGGCGGAGGAGAATGGATTCAAGGCTTCCATGCTCGACTATCAGCCGGGCGAAGAGGCGGGCATCAAGGACGCCACCATCGAAATCGAAGGAGAGTACGCCTACGGCTACCTCCAATCGGAGAACGGGATCCACCGGTGCGTGCGCATCTCTCCCTACGACGCGGCCAAGCGCCGGCACACCTCGTTCGCGTCGGTCTTCGTCCTTCCGCAAGTCGAGGAAACCGCCGACGTAGAGATTCGCGACGAGGATCTTAGGGTGGATACCTTCCGCGCGAGCGGAGCGGGCGGGCAGCATGTCAACAAGACCGAGTCGGCCATCCGCATCACGCACATTCCCACCGGAATCGTGGTCGGATCGCAAGCGGAGCGCTCACAGCATCGCAACCGCGACTTTGCGATGAAGATTCTCCGCGCCAAGCTCTGGGCGTACTACCGCGAAGAGGAAGAGAAGAAGCTGGGCCATCTCACCGGCGGTAAGAAGGAAATCGCGTGGGGAAACCAGATCCGTTCCTACGTCTTCCAACCGTACACGCTCGTCAAGGATCATCGGACCGGGCACGAGGACGGAGACATCCATGCGGTCATGAACGGCGATCTCAATCCGTTCATCGACGCCTATCTCCGCTCCCCGCATCGCGAGCGCGCGGCCCACTGAACCAGCGACAGGAGGAGAGCGTGCTGAACTGGAACATCTTCCGCGAGTACGACGTCCGCGGGCTTGCCGATCGCGATCTCACCGACGAGTTCGCGCATTCACTGGGTCGCGCCTACGGAGCGCAGCTCCGGGAATCGGGAGGACGCACCGTCGCGGTGGGACGCGACGTGCGCGACTCCTCTCCACGACTCAGCGCCGCGCTCTCCCGCGGATTGATCGAATCGGGGCTGCAGGTGCTCGACGTCGGGATCGTGCCGACGCCCGGGCTCTACTTCGCGGTCGTCCACCTGAAGGCGGACGGCGGGATCATGGTCACGGGAAGCCACAATCCGATCGAGTACAACGGATTCAAGATGCAGATCGGGACCGCCTCGCTCCACGGCGAGGAGATCCGCGCGCTGGGCGAGCGCATCGAGCGGCGCGCGTTCGTGGACGGGACCGGCTCGCGCGTGGAGCGTCCGATCTCGCCCGACTACCGCGCCATGATCGTGGGCAAGTGCCGGCCGGAGCGGCCGCTCAAGATCGTGCTCGACGCCGGCAACGGCGTCGCCGGTCCGCCCGCGCTCGAGATCTTCCAGGCGCTCGGCCACGAGATCACCGCGCTCTATTGCGAGCCGGACGGGAGATTCCCCAACCACCAGCCCGATCCCACGGTGGAAGCGAACATGCGCGACCTGATGGCCAAGGTGGTCGAGGTGGGAGCCGATCTCGGCTGCGGATACGACGGAGATGCCGACAGGATCGGTGTGGTCGACGAGAAGGGGCGCCTTCTCTGGGGAGACCAGCTGCTCGCGCTCATGGCGCGCGAGGTGCTGCAGAAGCGGCCCGGTTCCAAGATCGTCTTCGACGTGAAGTGTTCCCAGGGCCTGGAAGAGGACATCCGCGCGCACGGCGGGATTCCGGTCATGTGGAAGACTGGGCACTCCCTCACCAAGGCCAAGATGAAAGAGGAGAACGCGCCGCTGGCCGGAGAGATGTCGGGCCACATGTTCTATCAGGACGACTTCTTCGGACACGACGATGCGATCTACGCCTCGGCGCGTTTCGCGGCGTACCTGGCGCGATCCGGTGCGCGCCTTTCGAGTTGGCTGGATTCGCTCCCGCGCTACGTCAACAGCCCTGAAGTGCGGATCGAGTGTCCGGACGATCGCAAGTTCGAGATCGTTGCCGAGCTCGCGGCACGGTTCAAGGAAAGCCATCCGGTGCTCGACATCGATGGAGCGCGGGTCACGTTCGAGGAAGGATGGGGCCTGGTGCGCGCCTCCAATACGCAGCCGGTTCTGGTGCTGCGCTTCGAGGCGAAGTCGGAAGAAGGATTGCGGCGCATTCGCGATCGGTTCCGCGAAGCGCTCGCGCCTTACCCCGAAGTGCGCTGGCAGGAATGAACGCCGCGGCAACCCTCGCGGGGGCCTACTATTGACACTCCATGGGGCGTTGCCTACTCTCCGCGGAGTGACGCAGAGGCATCCTCGTGAAATGACCGAGTCTGCCCGGGGTTGGACGGAGACGAGGATGGGGACGACAGGTGGACGGTGGTAAGAGCGCGCCGGCGCGCCCCCCTCTCGATCAATACCAACGGAATGGGAGTCTGACCCCTATGCAGACGCGTAGGAGGCCCACCTCGATCGATCCTCGGGGGAGAGGCCGCTTGCCTTGGATTGCCGCTGTATCCATATTCGCGGCGCTCGCCGGCTCCGCCTGCCAGGACGAATCGACGCTCCTCGCGCCAGGCGACGTCCCCGTCAACGTGATGGTGGCGAACTTCCTTCCCGACAGCGTCTTCCGCCTCAATCCGATCGACATGGACGGAGTGGCGGTCGAGCGCGAGTGGGGCGGTCCGCTCGACGAGCATCTCCCGTACTTCCAGATCCGCCTGAGCGCCGAAGAAGGGGCGGGCGATCCGGGAGAGCCGATCTACGTCTCCGCGAAGGCGATCTATACCGAGACCGACGTCTACTTCCTCTTCCAGTGGAGAGACGACACCGCGGACGTGATGCGCGACGCGCTCTACCTCACGACCGACATCGATCCGGGATGCGACGCCGATCTGGTCGACCCGGCCAACTGGAGCTTCATCGACCCGCTCGACCCCGAGGCGGAACGGCGCGACGAAGATCGCCTCTCCCTCGCCTTCCAGATGGCTCCGACCGGCGACTCGCGGGGGACCTTCGCGTCGGACGGCTGCGCAGTGGCATGCCATCTCGCATCCTCCCCGTCATTCGGGACTCCCGATTTCGGGCGCCTCGACGTGTGGCAGTGGGGCGCGACCCGCACCAATCCGGTCCGCAACATCTACTCGCGCGACGAGAACGGAAACAACCCGTTGCGCGGCACTCCGGGGTACTTCGACGACCAGGTGGTCGATCCGATCACCGGGCTTTCCTACGATCCCGGCACGCCTCCGTGGCGCTTCAACTTCGCGGGCGACTCCGCCGTGCCGCTCCTGGTGTACCGCACGCGCGAAGATCCGTTCTTCGAACCGACCGACCCGGCCTGCGTGAACTCCTTCGGAGAGGGATGCCGCACCAACAACGGGCTCGACCTCTATTACATCTGGAGAGAGGACCTGCGGAGCAACGTCGATGCGTTCGGCGAATGCGACACCACGAACTTCGCGCCGCTGCCGCAGGGAGGGGAGCCGAGGCCCTGGCGGCGGGGCGATGCCGTGAGCGGATATTGGTATACCTATCCCACCGGAAGCCGAGCCGACATCCGCGGAGCGGCCACGCTCGACCTGGGAGTCTGGACCTTGGAGGCGGGACGGGCCCTCAACACGCGCGATCCCGCGAACGACATCATCTTCACGGGAAATCCGGGGGACGAAGTGGTGTTCACGGTGGCCGTCTTCGACAACTCCGGAACCGTTCATTGGGGCTCGGGACCGCAGCGCCTTCGCTTCGGGCCGCGCACGCAGACGCGCGCCGCACGGGAAGGAGCCGGCTCATGAAGAGGCGCGTCCTGTTCTCCGGCCTCGCGCTCCTGGGCTGGACCGCGCTCCTCGGCATGCCCTTCGTCGCCCAGGCGCAATTCATCGACTTCCAGGCGGAGCAGCAGGGGATTCCGTTCACGGACGATCCCTCGCTCTCCCGCCTCATCTCGATGGGCGGCCTTCGCTTCGTGATCCCGGACGAGAACAACGAGATCAATCTCGCCGACTTCGGAGGAAACGTCGCGGGGATCGCCGCGGACAAGGACGGCTGGAGCGTGGAGTGGACCTACGACAAGCTCCGCAATACCGATGATGCGTCTCTGACGCGACGCTCCAACGCGTTCGTGCAGAGGACCGTGGTGACCCAGGAGATGGCCGACTGGACCGTGATCTATCGCAACGGGAACGGGCGGGCTTTCGGAGGGTCGTACCGTTGGGATGCGCAATCGGTGAACGTGCGGGTGGGCGACGACTCCAAGGCGCGCGGACCGAAGGTGAGCGCTCTGTGGAACGAGCGGATCGGTCCGTTTCGACTGGGAACGTCGTTCCATCGGTTCGCCGACAACGAAGACATCACCTCCGCCGACATCTACGCGATCCGGCATTTTTCCGAATCTTGGATCTGGAGATTCGGCGCGGCCACCGACCTGCTCGGCCTCCAGTGGGCGGGACAGATCGATCTCGAGCGCAACACCATCGAGGGGAAAAGCCGCGATCCGAGCGGTTTCCACCAGGATGACTATCGTTGGCTGCGGCCCGCCACGAAGGGGCGGCTCTCTCTTCTCCTTCCGGAAGGATCGGACCTGGAGGCAGGCGTGAACCTGTCATTCCTCGATCGGTCCGGGCGCGAGGAAGCGGAGATCAGCTGGTCCGACCGGTTTCCCGCGAATCCCGGCGGGTTCAACTACGATCAGAAGCTCGGGACGTTCGAAGAAGACGAGAGCGGGCTCGAGTTGGAGGCGCGCGCTCTCTATTGGCTCAGTTGGGCGCCGCGCGTCGGCGGGTACTTCCGATACGGGGATTTCAGCTCCGATGTCGTGGAATCCTCCAACTTCATCGGGTCCCGGCGCGCCGGAAGCCTGGATCGAACCGAGACGGTGTTCGGCGGAGGTGCGGCGACGTCACTCTGGAGCGATCGATTCACGCTCGGAGTGGAAGGGGAGTCGCGCCTGACGACTACCGAAGCGGAGGTGGCGCGCGCGTTCAGCGTCATCGACGCCCGCGAGATCTCGTTGCGCGGAGGGATCGAGTGGTTCGCGCGTCCCAATCTGGCCTTCCGCTCCGGATACGAGTATCGAACCACCGACACCGACATCGACGCTCCCTTCACCCTGCGCGCCGGCAGCGCGGGGAGCATCGGAGTGGGCTACGTGCCGAACGGTGGAACCATCACGGTCGACGGATACTTCCGCTATCTCGACCAGGAGCCGAGCGAGGACGGGGGGGAGAACCGGGACGTCGGCCAGTGGCAGCTCGGGATCTACTCCCGCATGCTGTTCTAGGAGGCGTTGGATTCGCCGAAGGGCGAATGTCGTCGCAGCGACTGCCGGGTAAGGAGTTGACTTCCGTGAGAACCTGCCGATACCATGTGCGCGGGGTTGGTGATCGGTTCTGTCTCGTAATGCATCAGGGAGCTGCCGCAGTACGCCGGGGGGCGGAGCTCGAACGGCTCGGGAAAGGAGCGCGCTCCGATGCGTAGACTGATCGCTTGCCCGGCGGCCCAGCCTATCCTCCGATTCTTCTTGGCCCTCGCAATCCTCGCCACCGCTTCGGTTTCCGCTTTCGCGCAGAGTGGAACGGGAACCATCAAGGGAACGGTGAAGGACGACGAAGGCACTCCCCTCGCGTATGCGAATGTCGTCGTCCTCGGCACCCGTTGGGGCGCCATGACGACCAACGACGGCACCTACGAAATCAAGAACGTCCCGGTCGGCACGTATATCGTTCGCGTCCTCATGATCGGATACGAGGAGAAGGAGACCGAAGGCGTCGTCGTCGAAACTTCCGGTACGGTCACGGTCAACTTCAACATCAAGGACACGCCGGTCGGCACCCTCACCGAAGTCGAGATCGTGGCGGACCGTGAACGGATCAAGACCAAGCGGACCGATACCTCGCACGACATCGATTCGAAGGACCTGGAGAGCCTCCCCGTCAACGAGATCGAAGAAGCGATCGGCCTCAAGGCAGGAGTCATCGCGCGCGGCGGCGATCTCCATTTCCGCGGCGGCCGCGCCGGCGAGATCAACGTGACCGTCGACGGCGTTCCGGTGAAGGACCCGCTCCTCGGAGGAAGCTCGAGCCTCGCCTCCCTCGCGGTCGAGTCGACCGAGACGATCCTGGGAGGGTTGGACGCGGAGTACGGAAACGCGCAGTCGGGCGTGATCAACTACACCACGAAGGAAGGCGGACAGGAGTTCGAGGGAGAGATCTACTACCTGACCGACGACTACGGTCAGCCCGACAACACCTACGACAATCTCGACCGGCTCTTCGTGGGCGTCGGCGGGCCGAGCCCGTTGCGCAACCTCACCTATTACCTCTCGGCGGAAGGGACCTTCTCGGACGACTATCCGAAGACTCCCCGCGACCGCCCCGACCACCGCCTGCTCAACCTGATCTCGTACGGCGATCGCAAGTCGAATCAGATCCGCGTGCAGTCGAAGCTCGCGTACAAGGTCGATGCGAACATGAAGATCACGAGCGAGCTGATCCACAACAGCTCCCGCTCCGACACCTACTACCATATGTGGAGCCGCGTCGGGTACGTCCAGGCCTTCCGCGACACCACCCAGACCGGAGACGTGGTCATTCGCCACGGCCGCTGGTCGCCCACCCAGATCGACTCGACCTATGAGTACTTCAATGCCGCGAACCACACCCCGACCAACCTCAACCGGTTCACGCAAATCAAGACCGTGCTCAATCACACCATCGATCAGAGCTCGTTCTATTCGATCAAACTGAGCCGGAACTCGTTCTATCTCGACCAGCGCGTCGGGAACAAGAAAGAGTGGGAGTATCTGGGCGATCGGCAGACCGATCTCTGGTTCAACTACACCGATCAAGAGTCGGAGCCGTTCTTCGTCATCGCGGGGGACTATCCCACGCTCGCGCACCGGGAGACGATCGTCTACACCGCGAAGGCGGACTACACCAAGCGATACAAGAACCACACCTTCAAGACGGGCTTCGAGACCGCTTACAACGACATGAAGTTCCATCAGGTGGACCGTCCCTTCCTCACGGCGGCCAACGGTGAGATCGGGACCCGCACTCGCTATCACTATTACAACCCCGAAGGGGGCCTGTACTTGCAGGACCGGTGGGAGCACGAGGGAATGGTTTTGAACCTCGGCGCCCGCTACGACGTGTTCTCCGTGGGAGAGCAGCTTCCGATCAGCGACGTCCGCGAACGCGTCAAGCAGCAGATCTCACCGCGCGTCGGCATCGCCTATCCGATCTCCGACCGGGACGTCTTCTCGTTCCACTACGGGCGTTTCTATCAGATTCCGGAGCGGCAGTACCTGTTCGACAACCGCGGCGCGCTCGACGGCCGGACCCAGGGCAACCCGAACCTGACCAACGAGACGACCGTGTCCTATCAGGCCGGGATCCAGCACCTCTTCAGCGACCTGGTGGCGGGTCAGTTCTCCGTGTACTACAAGGACATCTTCGGACTGCTCACCACCGAGCAGCGCGCTTCCTTCGGCTCCGTCGGAAACGTCGTCTCCTACGTCAACAAGGACTACGCATCGGCGCGCGGATTCGAGGCCACCCTTTCCCGGCGCTTCGCCAACAACTTCTCCGGAGAGATGAACTACGGGTTCGGCGTGGCCACCGGAGTGGCGTCCGATCCCAACGCGCTCACGGAGCAGAACTTTGCCTACCTGCCGATCTCCGAGCAGGCGCTCGACTGGGACGTGCGCCATGCCTTCCGCGTCAACGCCACGTTCGCCGAGCCCAATCTCTGGAGTGCCTCGTTCATCTGGCAATATGAGAGCGGGTTTCCGTACACGCCGTACAGCCGGGATACGCGTGAGCTGCAGCCGGAGAACACCAATTCGCGGCGGCTCCCCAGCACCACGAGCCTCGATATCCAGGCCGAGAAGTACTACGAGCTCTGGGGAGAGCGCTTCAAGGTGTTCCTCCAGAGCCGCAACGTGCTCGATGCCAAGAACATCACGAGCCTCAATCCACTGAACTGGCCGCTCCCCGGCAGTTTCGACGGCAACTCCTACATCATCTACTACGCCGAGACCGGCAAGGCGGGAGGCGCCTACGAAGGCGAGGATCTCGACGGCGACGGCATCGGCGACTGGGTTCCGCTGAACGATCCGCGAGTCGTAGGCGATCCGCGAAGCATTCGCCTGGGGATTTCGTTCACGTTTTGAGCTCGGGAAACGACGTGAGCCGGGTCAGGTGGGGTTGGCCATGCCTCGGCAAGGAGGACAACGTGTCAGCGAGGAATCGCTCGCTCCTCGGACGAATGGGTGGAATCGCCGTGCTCGCGTGCGCGACGCTGGCTATTTCACAGCCCGTACGAGCCGAGGAAGAATACAACCCCTATGGGACGCCCGGCGGAAAGTACGGCGGGACGCATCCGCTCTTCACCATCTCCGAGCCGAACATCTTCTATCACAATGTCGGGCTGCTCGAGCTTTTCGTCTCCAACATCGGAAGAGTGGGAAACGGACAGCTCAGCCTCGATGGCGTCTCGGCGGGATGGCGCGGCGGTGAGTATCTCTACATCGGCGCGATGTGGATCGGCGCGGTCGCGAGCGACAACCTCGCCTACGTTTCGACCGGCGGTTACGACTTCGAGCTCCTTCCCACGCTCGATCCGGTCGACACCATCTATCCCGCGTACGAGGGAGTTGCGGGAGGGAATCGCCCCGGATTCTCCGCTCAACCGGACGACGATCTCGACGGATTGGTCGACGAAGAGTTCCTCAACGGCAAAGACGACGATGGAGACGGCCGGATCGACGAGGACTTCAACGCCGCTTCGCAGCAGATGTATTCCTGCGAATACTGGGATTACACGGACCTCTCGCGGCAATTGAACCCGGAGCATCGCCCCCTCAACGTGCGTGTCCGCCAGACCAGCTACGCCTGGTCGACCGCCGGATCGAACGAGTTCATTGGATTCGACTTCAACATCCTGAACGACGGATTCGAGGTTCTCCGGCAAGTCTATCTGGGTTTCTTCGTCGACTCCGACGCCGGCCCCAAGGATTCGGACGGATACTGGACCGACGACGGGGTGGCGCTCTTCAGCACCGACACTACGTTCGTCGACGCGACCATCGATTACGTGTGCACCGACGGCGCCGAGCAGGTCGACTGCGCGCAGCGGGCGATCCACATGGACATCATGTACATGTACGACATCCCCGACGACGGTGAGATCGCCACTGGAGGAGACGTCTCCGGATACTTCGGCGGGATGTTCCTGGGACACACCACCGACCCGACGGGCGTGCGCGGTCCGAACCAGGTGACGATGCACACGGCCCGCTTCTTCTCCGGAAGCAATCCGTATCCCGCGGGCGATCCCCGCAACGACGCCGAGCGATATGACCTTCTCCAGTCGGGAGAGCGTTCGTCGCGCCCGTCCACCCAGCCGGGCGACTATCGCTACACCTTCGCCGCCGGTCCTTTCCCCGAGCTGTTGCCGGGAGACGAGATCCAGCTCCAGGTCGCGTTCGTGATCGGAGAAGGGCGCAACGGCATGATCAACAATGCCCTCAACGCCCAGCGGATCTATGACGGAAGCTGGGAAGACGTGGATCAGAATCTTGCCACCGGGGAAGACGGACGCGAGACCTGCATCCGCGCGCTCGAGCCGGGCGAACCGGTCTTCTGGCGGGATCCGTGCGACTCGCTGAACCCGACCCAGCTCACCGTGAAGATCACCAACTGCATTCCGGACAACTACCGGGACAACGACTGCGACTGCTGCACGCCGCTGCTTCCGAGCGCGGGTGATGTCGGCCGGGAGACGCAGGTCCATTGGGTGGGAACGGTGGCGCCGCCCCCTCCCAACACCAACATCGATCCGACCGGAGTCCAGACCGCGCCGGGGCTCACCGTGATGCAGCCCGGAGGCGATCGCAAGGTCATCGTGCAGTGGGACAACCTGAGCGAGCTCACCGCGGACCCCATCCAGGCGAAGGTTCTGTTCCGCGGCTATCGAGTGTGGCGCGTGGAAGGGTGGGGCCGTCCAACCGGATCGGTCGGCCCTTCTCCGCAGGAGTGGAGCCAACTCGCCGATCTCTCCCTCCAACCGGCGGACAGTTTGGGCGAGGAGTCGGAGGAGTATCTGCTCAGGTACGCGAAGGCGGACTTCGACACCACGGCCTGCATGGAGGAAGGAAGCTGCTACCTCGTGAGCACCGGTTCCACGGGCGCCGATTCCCTCAAAGTGTACATTCCGACCGGGATCTACAGCTACGTGGACACGCTCGGTTTGAAGAATGGCATGACCTACTTCTACGATGTCACGGCGTACAGCGCGTGGGTGGACACTCTGGTCAACCAGTCCACGGGCGAAGTCGAGTATGCCTACCGGGAGCTGGAGAGCCTTCCGTCGGCCACCGAGGCGCAATCGGTCGTGCCCAGGTGGGAGTCGGTGAGCCGGGGGCGGCTCGATGACGTGATCGTCGTGCCGAATCCGTACGTCGCGGGAGAGAACCCATCCGGTTGGGATCTGACCCCGAGCGATGCGGATCCGACCGGAACCAAGGTCGCGTTTGCGCGCCTGCCCGCCGAAGAATGCACCATCAACATCTATTCGCTCGCGGGCGATCTGGTGCAGACGCTTCGCCATGACGGGCGATCCGGATCGGGAACGGCATTCTGGAATTTGATTTCTCGCAACGGCCAGGACGTGGTGGCCGGTGTCTATCTCTTCTCGATCAAGGCGGGGAAAGAGACCAAGGTCGGGAGATTCACGATCATCCGCTAAACGCGGTAGCCGGATCGAATTAGTCGACGACGATTCGTATGGGGTTGGGGGGACGGTGGTCCCCAAGGAGGTTTTTCGTGAAGTGGACGTGGCTGACTCTGTGCGCCATGGCCGTGATCCCAGCGGCTACCCAGGCGGCCCAGGAGTTCGACAAAGTCGGCACGATCGGCGGGCAGTTCCTCAAGATCGGCATCGGGGCGCGAGCTCAGTCATTGGGAGGCGCATTCGTCTCGGTGGCCGATGACGCGAGCGCGATCTACTGGAATCCCGCGGGAGTCGCGCGCATCCCCAGGTCGGTGGTCAACATCAACCACGCCGCCTGGCTCGCGGACGTGAGCTTCACGCAAGCCGCCTACGTGTTCGAGCTCGGCTTCCTCCCCGGCAAGATCGCGGTCAACGCGCGCAGTTTGTACATGGACTCGCAGCTGATCCGGACTGTCTTCCGTCCGGAAGGGACCGGCCAGTCGTTCGACAACGGAGACGTGGCGTTCGGGCTGACCTACGCGCGTTCTTTTACCGACAAGTTCTCCGCCGGGATTTCGGGAAACTACATCCAGTCTTCGCTGGCGACCTTTTCGGCGAGCGCCTACACCTTCGACTTCGGCACTCTCTATGACACGGGCTACCGCAGCCTGCGGATCGGGATGGCGATCCAGAACATCGGCAGCGACATGGAGTTCAAGGACGATCCGGTCAAGATGCCGACCGTCTTCCGCGTCGGAATGTCGATGAATCTGTACGAGTCCGACTCGCACCTGCTGCTCTCCGCGGTCGACTTCAGCCACCCGCCGGACAACAACGAGCGCGCGAGCTGGGGGATGGAGTACGGATTCAAAGAGTTCTTCTATCTGCGGGGCGGATATCAGTTCCGATACGACCTCGAAACCTATTCGACCGGCATCGGGTTCAAGGTGGCGACCGGCTTCAACTCGGAAGCGCGGATCGACTACGCCTATACCGACATGGGCGATCTACCGGCCGTTCATCGGGTCTCCGCGGACTTCCGCTTCTAGCGGGCTGAGGAGGCCAGGAAAGGAGGGAGAGGCATGAGCGCGCTCCTGTCCCTGTCCCTGGCCCTGATCGGCATCTGGCCGCGCTTCGGCGACGATCCCCTGGAAGCCTCGTTCCCGATCGAGGCCAAAGGGGATCTCCATTTCCAGGTCGATGCGGTCCTTTTCCAGGAGGCGGGGGCGCCCTCGCTGGATGTCGCGATCGCGCTTCCTCGTGACGCCTTCCAGGATCCCGCCGACTCGATGCACGTCAGCGTGCGGGTCGAAATGCTCGATCGGAACGGCGAGAGTCGAGCCGCCTATGTGACCTCGCTCTCGCTCCCGCCCGATACCAGCGGCGTGAAAGAAGGCGCATTCCCGATTCCTTCTCAGTGGATCCGCCTCCATCCGGAATGGATCGAAGGGACGGTGGGGCTCCGGATCCGGATCGAAGACGAGACCGCGCTCAAACGCGGATTGCTCGACAAGATCCGCGGCGTGCATCGCCAGGGAGAGGCGGCCGCTCGCCTCGTCATCTCTGGCGGAGATCCCGATCGAACCGCCGTGAGCGGTCTTCTCTTCGCCTGGGGACAGGCGCCGGAAGCGCGCAGCGGGGGCGCGGGCCTGCGCGCGGTGCGCTCCCGCCTCCAGCCCAATCCGCACCGCTTCTATGGGCTGTACCAGCCGGTCCTCACCGCCTATTGGGAGTGGTACGGCGCGCGACTCCCGTCCGACCTCGCGATCGGGGCGCCGCTCGAGCTGGCCTATCGCATCTATCGCATTCCCGAAGAAGCGCTCGTGCTGCAGGTCAAAGAGCCGACCACGCGCGATTCCAGCTCGCGCTGGGAATTGGAGCGATTCGACGTTTCCGAGCTGGCCAGCGGTGCCTACCGGCTGGAAGCTTCGATCGAAGATACCTCCGGGCAACGGTCGTTCGGGAAAGCGGAGGGACGTTTCCAGGTCCTGTGGGAAGAGAGCCGCTGGACCATCGACTCCTTCGATTTCAACGCCATCGCCCGCGTTCTCCTCACCTCGGCCGACTACGACTCGTTCGTGGCCCTGGGGAGAGGGGAGCAGGAGGCGTTCCTGCGCGACTTCTGGAATCGCCACGATCCGACTCCTCAGGGGCAACAGAACCAGATCGAGTTGAAGTTCTACGAGCGGGTCGCGGTCGCGAACCGGCAGTTCGGCGGGTATCGGCCCGGCATGGACACTGATCGCGGGCGCGTCTTCATCCGCTACGGACCTCCGGACGAAGTGACGGTCAACCTCAATCCGCAGGATGAGGATCTGCTCGGAAACGTGCTCCCGCAGGAGATCGAGGATCCGGGGCTCTCCCTGGACGAGAAGCTCCGGCAGACCCGCCCTCGCACTCGCTATGACAATCGCGCTTACGAGATTTGGGAGTATCAGATCCGCGGAGACCCGCTCATCCCCGAATACGTGCACCCGGGGATGCAGACCGGACTCAAATTCATCTTCGTGGACGTGCTCGGTTTTGGAGACTATTGGCTCATCTAAACGTCGATCTCGGGCGGACTGCAGTAGCCGGGTGCGATCGACGTGCGCCGGCCCGGCCAGGATCGCGAGCGGGACGGATGAGCGCGGTAAGGAGCGACCGCTTGGAGTGCAGGTGCGGGGAGGTTGGGAGATGAGGATTCAGACGATTCGGAACGTCGAGCTGCGATCGCGCCGGGCGCTCGTGCGGGTCGACTTCAACGTGCCGCTGCGCGACGGCAAGGTGGCGGACGACACGCGGATCGAAGCCGCTTTGCCGACTCTGAAGTACATGATGGAGGCGGGCGCGCGCATCGTGCTGATGTCGCATCTGGGACGGCCGGACGGCGAGGCCGATCCGAAATACTCACTGCGCCCGGTGGCCGCCC
>CAMPIC010000019.1 GCA_946886185.1 uncultured bacterium | reverse complement strand
CTGGACCACCTTGCTGCCCCCTCACGGTGATCGTTCGCAACTCGTTCTCGACCGCGCCGATCACGCGTCATGGGCAACGGATCACCCATCATTCGCAGCGGTGACGGATTTCGAGCGGGGATCGGACGCGTCATGCAGCAGTCGTTCTACCAGGCGCAAGTCCTGGACGAGCCTGCTCATTTCCTCGCGCCGGTCGGCATCGCCCCGCTGACGCAAGATCGCGGATGGGTGCATCGTCGAGGTCACGAAGGGCGCGAGCTCCGACTCCAGCAATTGGCCGCGCTGGAGCGAGATCGAAAAATCCCGCCCGAAGAGCGACTTCGCCGCGGTCGCTCCGAGCGCGACCAGCACCTTCGGCTTGAGAAGCTCGATCTCAGCCTCGAGCCAAGGCATGCAGGCGCGCACCTCCGCCGCATTGGGAGTCTTGTGCAGTCTCCGTTTCCCCTTGGGCTCCCATTTGAAGTGCTTCACGACATTCGTCACGTACGCCTCGGCGCGTGAGATGCCGACTTCGGCGAGGGCGGTGTCCAGGATTCTTCCCGCCGGGCCGACGAAGGGGCGGCCTTCGCGGTCCTCCATGTCTCCAGGCATCTCCCCGACGAACATGAGTCGAGAGCGCAGCCGTCCTTCTCCGAACACGGTTTGCGTCGCTTTGAGGTAGAGATGACAGCCCCGGCAGATTGCGGACGCCTGCTTCAGGCCCCGCATGGAGATGCGACTCGGCAAAAACGGTTCCGCGGTTTCCGTCTCTCCACCGGAGGCAGTTTTCTTCTTCACTTCCGCCATGCCTCGCGGCCCGCAACTTTCGTTCCAGAGGATTAGGATGGTCACCAGAATGGGGAATCCTGACCGGGGAATGGATCCAAGAGACAGCAGTGGAGAAAAGCATGCATGGGTACGCGGATCGCGTTCCGGGGCTGAGGCTCTCGTTCGTGAAAGCGCTGCGTCTACTCCCGAGGCCATCGCCTTCCCGCCTGCACCAAATTGATTCCGTGGATGAAGTCGGCATGGACCCGCTCGATGAAACAGACGCTTCCATCGTCGAAAGGCCTGGGCAGAGATTGCGACGATGATTCCGCTGCATGTGAAGAGTCACTACTCGCTCGGCATCGGGACGGCTTCGATCGAAGCGATCGTGGATCGAGCCGCGGCTTGGGGCCTGCCTGCCATCGCATTGACGGATTTGGAGACGATGGCGGGGCAGATCCAGTTTCATCATCTCTGCCGCAGCCGTGGAGTGCGTGCGATCACCGGCCTCGAGATTCGCGCAGGATTCGATGGAGCGCGTGCACCCGGCCGGTCCGAGGGAAGACTCATCCTCATTGCCCGCGATGAAGAGGGGTACGCCAACTTGTGCCGCATCGTGACCCGGCGCAGAGCACGTTCTGGCAGCGTCTCGGCCGGGACCATGGGCGAGGATCCGCTCGCGTCGTTGCGCGGCCGCGCTGGAGGGCTCTTCGCGTTCACGGACGACGTCGCGACCTGTCGCCGGCTAGTCGACGAACGAGTCGCCGATCTCGCATCGATCGGACTGCTCCTGGTACGGCCTCGCCACGGAGCCTTCAGCGCCTCGGGTCAGAGCTGGAGCTATCCAGCGGAGGAGGAGATCTCCGCGGCGGCGCAAACCCTCGGGGTTCGGTTGCTGGCCGATGTCGACGCAGTATACTTGGATCCCTCGGATCACGACCTCCATCTGCTTCTCACGGCGATCCGTCTGGACACCACGATGGAGGCGGTTCGGCGCGAGCGGCTCGGGGAGTCCCCGGAGAGATATTCCAGAGCACCGGGTGCAGCACGGTCGCTCTTTGCCGATCAGCCCGAGGCGCTGCTCGAAACGGAACGAATCGCGAGGTCGTGTACGCTCGATCTCTGCAAGCGGCCGCGCGTTCTCCCTCCGATTGCCGCGATCCCCGGATCTCCCGCGACAGCGGTCGACGAACGACTCGCCCGCCTCTGCCGGGAGCGCCTCACGGCATCGCCTCGTGGAGCTCGTGCTCAGGAGTACGAGACGCGACTCCGCAGCGAGCTCGAGGTGATCGCAGCGCTCGGCTTGGCTTCCTATTTTCTGGCGGTGGAGGAGATCGTGGCGGAAGCCGCCCGTCGGGGCATCCCCACCGCCGGCCGCGGCTCCGCTGCCGGTTCGCTGGTTTGCTACCTCCTCGGCATCACCGAGGTCGACCCCGTGGCGTGCGATCTCTATTTCGAGCGATTCCTTCACGCCCGTCGCAACGAGCCGCCCGACATCGACGTCGACGTCGATTCGAGCCGGCGTGACGAGCTGTTGGATTGGATACGCCAGAGACATGGTCATGAGTGTGTCGCCATGGTTGCGGCGTATCAGAGGTTTCGGAAAAGAGGAGCACTGCGGGCCGGCCTCAAAGCATTCGGAATGGCGCCGGCGGCCGTCGACCGCCTCATGGAGCGGATTCCCCCCGAAATCGATGGCGCGAACGAGAGTCCGACCCCGGAGGACCATGCGTTCGACGAAAGCGTGCGCGAGCGTATCCCGATGTCCTTGCGCAATGAGGTCTCATTGATGGAACAGCTCCACGGGATACCGAGCCACCTCTCCGTGCATCCGGCAGGTGTCATCATCGCGTCCTCGGAGATCTCGGGGCTCGTACCGTTGGAACGGGCCCCGAAAGGAGTCGTCGTCACCCAGTACGATCTTCGTTCGGTGCAGGAAGCGGGTCTCCTCAAGATCGACTTGTTGGGCAACCATGCCCTGACCGAAATGGCGGAAACGATCGAGTGGATCTCTTCAGGTACAGTCGAGCGATCCTCTTCCCTTCCGGGACCGTTGCTCGACTCCATTTGCGAGCGCGGACCCGCCGCCATTCCACTCGATGATGCCGCGACCTTCCACGCGCTCGATCGGGGCGAAACGGTCGGCTGCTTCCAAGTGGAGAGCCCGGCGGTGCGTTCGGTCCTTCGGATGCTCCCGATCCGCGACCTCGACGATCTGGCGGCCGCCCTCGCGGTCGTCCGTCCGGGAGCCGCCGCCGGGGACGCCAAACACGCGTATGTGCAGCAGGCCCGAGGAACCGGAACCGCGCACACACTCCATCCGGGGTTGGGGGCCTCTTTGGCCGGCACGTTCGGAATCCCTCTCTTCGAGGAAGATGTGATCCGTCTCCTCCACACGATCGGAAGATATTCGCTCGTCGAGGCGGACGAACTTCGCGCCCGGATCGTCTCGATCGGCGACGACGCGGAGCAACTCGCGCGTCAGGGCGACGCGTTCGTCAAGAATGCGGTCGATTCCGGATCGGATGAAGCCTCCGCCCGCGCGGCCTGGGACACCGCGGTGCGCTTCGCGGCCTACTCATTTTCCAAGGCGCACGCGGCGAGCCAGGCCATTCTGGCGTATCGCGCCGTCTTCCTCCGCACCCACGTTCCCGTCGCATTCGGGTGCGCTCTGATCAACCACCACGCCGGCATGTACCCGCGGCGGACCATTGCGGCGGAGGTGGCCCGCTGGGGCGTGACGCTGCACGGACCTTCCATTCTGCGCTCGGAAATGCGATCGACGGTCGTCCGCGAGGGAAGATATGCGGCGATTCGCATGGGCTTACAGACGATCAAGCGATTGCGCCGCAGCACGGCGCGGGCCTTGCTCGAGACGCGAAGCGCGGCCGGCGGCATCGCGAGCATCACCGGTCTTCTGGAACGGGTCGCACTGTCGCGCGCCGAGGCGACCGCGCTGATCCTTTGCGGCGCCTGCGACGGTTTGGCGCCGTTGTCGGAGGACAACTATCCGTTCGTCCACGAAGCGCTGCTGAAGTGGTTGCAAGGCAGCCGTTCCTCCCCTGTCGAAGACGCTCTGGGGCAAGCCGCGATGCCTTCGCGAAGGGCCGGATCCGACGCCGAACCGCTCGAGAAGTACCGCAGGTTGGTGCGGATCAGAAATGAGCTCGAACATCTGGAGATGCACCCCAGCGGACATCCCATGGAGGTGTTGCGCGCCGACGCGACGGCGGTGGGTTGTGCGCCAATCTCCGAGCTCCATCGCCACATCGGTGCCGTGGTGCGGGTCGCGGCGGTGGTGGCGGCTTCACGGCGCGTGCGCGCTCGAGACGGCCAGACGATGCAGTTCGTCACTCTGGAAGACGAGCGAGCGATGATCGAGGCTGTCCTGTTTCCTGCCGTCTATCAGCGCTTCGACGGCATGCGCAATCCGGGTCCGTACCTGGTGCGCGCCCGCGTCATGGAAAGAGACGGCGATCTCCACCTCTCCGTGATCGAGCTGCGGCCGTTTCATGAACGCAACGCGGCCAGAACGAATCATGAATAGCCCGCCAGCGTGGCTTCGCGGAACCTCGAAACCTCGATCTTAGCCACGGAACCGCCAGGACCATCCGGAGTGGGCGGCGTTCGTTCACCGCGCATATCCAATGGAGCGGAGCCGCTCGAGCTGCTGAGCGTCCGGGTGAGTCGCCTCGACCGCGCCGTGCCGGGCGGAAATCGCGCGGTTCTCTTTGTGCCAGCTCACCATCTGCTCATCGATGCCGCTCGAGACGGCATGCTCCTCTGCCGCAACGTCCGTCTCTTCGTCCGGATCGGGGCCGGTTCGGTACAGAGTTCCCAGACCGGTGTCGAGCTTCACGATCCGCTTCCAGTGCGCGTCGCGGCAACTCCACTGCTCACTGCCGTAGAGGATCCCCTCGGCAAACGAGACGCGGTCTTGAAATGGACCCTCTTCAGTCAGCTCGCGCACCAAACTAGCCCCCTGCATTTCCGGGGGGCCGTCGAGAAAGACCAGGTCCAGAATCGTCGGCATCACATCGAGCAGCCGTACCTGCGAGGGAACGACTTGAATCGCAGAGCCCACGGCACTCCCGGCCGATGCGGCCAGGGAGCCGGCAACCCCCGAGCTCGAGCTGTCGGCTGCGATAGGTGAGATCCCACCGGGCTCTTCGTGCTCGAGTGCCTCCGCCATCCGGAACATGTCCAGCCACGGTCCGCCGATCAGGAGTGGAACGCGAAGGATCTCGTCATGGAGGGAGTGTCCGTGCTCGAATCCGCCGTGCTCCCAGAATTCTTCCCCATGGTCGGAGGTCAGGATGACAAGCGCGTCTCGCCAGCGTGGACTCTCTCCGAGTCGTGTCAGAAGTCGAGCGATCTCCCGATCCGTGTGAGTCACCTCTCCGCGATACAGCTCTCGTTGACGCGCTACTTCCCGATCCGTGAAGTTCCCGGCAAGAAGTCTCTCCAGGGAGGCGCCATCCGGACGCAAGCCGACCCATTGGGAATATTCCTGATCCTCGTGCCGGAGGTATGGCATGTGCGGATCCATGTAGTGCACATAGACGAAAAGAGGATCGCTGGCTCGCCCGCGAGTGCGCACCGAGCCGGAGCGCTCGATCCACTCGAGCGTGGCATCCGTGACCCATTCCGCCGGAGCATGGTTCTGGAAACGATAGTGATCGAATCCCTGGGCCACTCCGAACGAGGGAAACAGCTGGGGATTGGTCTGGATCGCAATGGTCCGATAGTCAGCGTCCGAAAGAACCTCCGCCAGGGTAACGAGCGAAGCGCGAAGAGGATCATCGGGAGAGCTTCGATCGGGATCGCGGTCAGGGTGGCCATGCCCGCGCAGCGCCCCGTGTGCGGTTGGATACAGGCTCGTGAAGAGAGTGGCCATGGACGGGCGCGTCCACGAGCTCTGCGTCTGGCAATTGGTGAATGCGACGAGGGTCGAGAGCGCTTCGACGGTGAGCGGCATTCCCCGGCGCGGATCCGAGCTGTCGCCGAAAACGGCGTCATGACGAAGCGTATCGATCACGATGAGAAGAACGTCAGGGCGGCTCGAAGCCGGAGGAGCGACGGACGGATCCGCGCTGGCAGCCGAGCGCGGGGCGACGTCGATTCCTGGACGATCCGAGGACGGCGGGCCCTCCGAGCTTACGTCATCGGTCCACAAAAACGAGCCGCACAGTACCGCCAGAAGAAAATTGTTCGTGCGACGCAACTGGAACCGCCGTTTCCTTCCATGGATCCGATCAAAACGTCACGGAAGTGCAGGCTATCAGACGAGAAGGCCGGAGATCCAACGTTCCTAGGACTCGGTGTGTCCGCGCTCCTCCGTGGGACGTCACGGATTCCAGGTGAACGCGAGACCGGCGGCGCCCCGACCATGAATGCGAGACCGGCCTTTCCAACGATTGGCTGAGGTTCGTGCGCTCCCGCGTTCATGAAGGCTCGGAACAGTTCATGAATAGTAGCGGCGGATTCGAGCCGCCACGCCGTCGAGGTCTGGGTAGAGGAGACGTTCATCGATTCCCGCCAGATCCAACTGGTCTCGAAAGGAACGGACCGCGGCCTCCGGAATCACGAAACGCATCAAGGCAGACTCGATCCCATGGTGCGCCAGAAACGCGTCGAACGACTGCGACTTGTCCGAACAGAGGGTGAAGACCGCACCTTGAGCTGGAATCCGCGGGTGAACCGAAGGCGGATCGACCATACAGGCGAACTCGCGAGGAACCGCGCTCGCCATCAACTTCCAGGGAGTGAACGGAGTCTCGTCCGGGAAGACCTGCTCGAGATCCCGCGTCGAGAGCGCGAGCGCCGGGATCGAGAACGTGCGGTGAACCACGTGCCAGTCCAGGCGCCAGACAATCGAGCAGCCGCGTCGGCAAACCATGGTGCTGCGCGTGCACCAGAAGCTCCCAATCGTTTTCCACTGGTGACGCCAGGTAAGGCCTCGAATAGCGCGCGAAGGTGCGCAGGAGATGCTCTTCGAGTCGTGCCTTGGTGTGGGGAGGATCCAGCCCGCCCAATTGATCCAGGCTGGTCAGGAGAGGCCGACGAGCATCGCGCACGCCTCGATAGATGCCGCGGTCGCGACGATGGCCCGTCGTCGGGTCCGGCTCGGGAGGTGTCAGCGCACCGACCAACTCCCCGAGGGTAGTGGTGATGGTTTCGACGATGGCCATGAGGAATCATGTCACAGTGGAGGTGGCGGGATCAAAAGTAGATCCCGTGATATGGCACCGGCAACAGCGACCCGGTGAATCACCCGCCTCAGGCCCGCGCCGAGACGCGACGATGTCCGCACCTCTGGGACATCGGAGGTATGGGCCAGGCTGCTCGCACTGGAATCGCGCTTGAACGAATGTCGGTCGGTCCGCGTCTTGGGACGGGAGATCAGGTGAACCACAAATCGACCGCACCAACGCGAGCACGGCATGATCGAGTGGATCGCTGGTCGGTCGAGACGGCGATCATCCCTCCTCGAACCGCTTTGCGGGGCCATGGTCACTCCGAAGCGCATCTCTGTCTCGTTCGGGAGGGCGGGTTCGTGGAGCGTTGGGCCGGGCGGGATCACGTTTGCGGACCCGGCACGCTCCGCCTTTCCCGACCCCAGGTCGAGCACCAAATCGATACGCAAGCGAGCGCTGCTTCCTGTTTGGTGATCGAGTTCCCGGAGTCGCTGCTGCTCGGTCACCACGCCCTGCTGCAGCTCGATCACGATCCTTCCCGGTTTTTCGAGACACCTCGATGGATGCGGCGACGCGCAGCTTCGCTCTCGGCTGCCTCCTCGGACGACCTCGCGTTGGAGTGCTGGATGGCGGAGCTGCTCGCCCAGATCGCGCGGCAGACTCGCTCGAGCGCATACGGGAGGCCGCCCGCGTGGTTGACCCGCGTACGAGACCGGTTGGAGGAGGAGTTTCGGGAGCCGGTGACCCTCGTCGAGCTTAGCCAGTTTGCCGGAGTGCATCCCTCCCACCTGGCGCGCGCGTTCCGCGAGCACTACGGCTGCACGGTCGGCGATTTGACCCGAAACCGGCGCCTCCGTTTCGCACGCCGGCAAATCGAGAACACGAACGATCCGATTGCGGAGATTGCTCTCGAAGCGGGGTTCGCCGATCAGGCGCATCTGACCCGGTGCTTCAGCCAGCGTTGGGGACACCCACCGGCCCGATTTCGCAGGCAATCTCGCCCTCGAACGCAAAATGCAAATCCCGTTCAAGACCGGGAAGCCGATCCTTCGCCAGTCTCTTAACTGCAACTCGATCACGAGCAGCGCATCACCATCCGGATGGGTGGTTCGTCCTCCGAGCGGGATCGTAGGTCGAGAAGTTTAGCGAACGGCAAGTCATTATTCGTAAAGCGGGAGCCAAACCATGTCATTCAGGATTCGTCAGCTGTTCGTGTTGGGGTGGGCCTTGCTGGGACCGGCTACCGCGAGCGCTGCAACCGGCGAGGTTGTCTATCGGCAGACGCAAGAGGCGCGACGACTCTTTCGTGAGCAAAGCTACGACCAAGCGCTCCCGCTCCTCGAATCGGCCGCCAAGGCAAACCCGGCGGACGGACTCGTCTGGGAAGCGCTCGGACATTGCTACCTCGCAGCGGGGCGCTATCCGGACTCCGCCGCGGCGTTTCAGACCTGCCTCGATCTGGGATTCCGGCGCCTCCATTCAATGTACAACTTGGCGTGTCTCCACGCGCGGGCCGGCGATCCGGAAACTGCTCTCCAATGGCTGACCTCCGCCTACCGCGCGGGATACATCGATGACTCCCACGTGAGCACCGATTCCGACCTCGATCCCCTCCGGAATGATCCGCGGTTCCAGGAGCTGACCGGAGTGCCGCATCCAGGGGTGAGCGACCGCACCACGCGCTGGCGATCGGACCTCGCCTACTTGCACCGGCGGCTTCGGGAAGTGCACTACGACGTCCAGACGCATATCAGCGAGGAGGATCTCTCGGACGGAATCACCGCGCTGGTGGAATCGATCCCCAGGCGAACCGATCTCGAGCTTCGCTACGACATTCAACGACTGCTCGCGAGGATCGGGGACGGCCATACCACCGTGGTGCTCGACCGATTCCGCAACATGCACGGACATGGCGATGCCGCTCCGAACGGTCCCTGCCTCGCCTATCCGATCGATCCTTGGCTGTTCGGAGATGATCTCTACATTCGAGCTGCCGGACCGGGGCTGGAGAGCATGATCGGAGCTCGCGTGGTGCGCATCGGCGGCCGGGACGTCGCAAGCGCGCTCGCGGAAATCGATCCACTGATCTCGCATGACAACGACTGGGGAGCGCGATGGATCGCCATGGAGTATCTCCGAGACCCGGGCGCACTCCGGGCGCTCGGCCTCGCCGCCGCTGACGGCGCATTGGAGATCACGGTGATCGCTGCCGCGGCCGCGGAAACCACGGCGACGGATGCCCGAGCCGGGGAAACCAACCCAAGCGACGTCCGCGGCAGGGAAATCACGGTGACCGTGACTCCCGTCTCATGCGGGGAGTCGATGGAGCTGATTCCCGCGTATCGGGAGAGCGACCGCCCCTTGCCTCGATACCTGCGTGACCTCCACCAGCCGATCTCCTTCGATGCGATGTCGGATCCCGAGCTTGTCTGGGTGCAGTTCAACTCCGTGCAGGATCATGGTCACGAGACCATCGCACAGGTGACGGACCGCCTTTTCGAGCATCTCGAACGGACGGAGGCCGAGTATCTGGTGATCGATCTGCGGCTCAACCATGGGGGAAGCGCTCATCTCGCCCGGCCGCTGCTGCACCGGTTGATCGGCGAGGATCGCATCAACCGCACCGGGCACCTGTTCGTGATCACCTCGCGCGAGACCTTCTCCGCCGCGATGTGCTTCGCGACCGAGCTCGAAACCCATACGAAAGCGCTGTTCGTGGGAGAGCCGACCGGGTCGCGACCGAATTTCGTCGGGGAATCGAGCATCTTCACGTTGCCGTACTGCGGTGTGGCGGTGAGCTGCTCTTCCAGGTTCCATCAGAACGGCGATCCGACCGACACCAGAACCTGCATCGCGCCCGACCTGCCGGCGCCGCTCACGATCGATGACTATCGAGACAATCGCGATCCAGCCTACGAGGCGATCCGGGCGTTCATACGCGACGATGCCACCGCGGCCCGAGGAGAGGAAAGAGCGCGCTGCGGAGCGGACAGGTCTTCGCTGCTGAAACCTCGAGCGTGGGGAGTGTTTTCTATGGACAAATCTAAGATATTTGAATATTTTCTCACAGAAATGTATTTGTCAGATGTGGAGCGCCCGTCACGGTCCGACGAGGGATCAGAATGACCAAACAGCCTTCGAAGCGGTCACCCGCCGCTCGACCAGGCCGGCCCCGGAAATTCTTGCGTCCATCCCGGGCGGTCACATTGACACTCCCCGAGGACATCATCGAGGCGTTGCGATCGATCGACGCAGACCTGAGCCGCGCCGTAGTAAGAGTTGTCCAACCGCTCGCGAGCGCCGCGCCAAAGCCGACGGCGGAGGTTGTCACCTACGGCGGACGGGCCGTGATCGTCGTCCCATGGAATCGGGAGCTCCGAGATAGGACCGGCCTGGAGTTGGTCCCGCTCCCTGACGGGCGGGCTCTCATCGCATTCGGCGATCACCTGACGACCTCCGAACTCGAGCTCAGACTCGGGGACGCGATCGGGGATGCAGCATTGACCGATGAGGACCGAGGAATGTTTGAGGCGCTCGCGAAGATCCTCACGAATGCGCGACTCGGCGCGGAGTCCGTGCTGCTTCGCAACATCATCGTGCTGCAGTTGACGAAGGGTGACTCGCAGTCGATCTCGACGAGCTAGGTGCAGACGCAAACTTAGCTCTCTTACGAGCACAGGTATTCTTCCGGAGGCGTCATGCGGACCGTGAAGCTGGGTAGCCGGCCTCCTCTGGACGCGAACTTGGCCTTTGGCATAGGCAGCATCTTGGCCGTGTTCCTCCTGCCAGGGTTCATGCTCAAGCTAGGAGTTCTCACCGGTGGTGCATGGTGTGTCGGCACGGCCATCATGCCTCGAATTCTGGGCCGCGAGCGAGCGCGGAGTCTTGGACTCGCCTTGCTCGTTTTGGGAAGCGCGGTACTTGTCAGCCTCCTAGTCGGCGAGTTCATCATGCGGGTGGCCTTTGCGGATGTCACCACAACACCCGACAACAGGAGCTATTTCGCACGGAAATGGAGCAAAACTCTTTCGTTGAACTCCATGGGGTACCGGGAACACGAGGTCACCGTTCCCAAACCTGAGGGGATGTACCGGATCGCTGTGATCGGGGACTCCTTCACGTGGGGACAGGGAATCGCAGTGACCGATCGCATGACGGAGAAGCTGGAGAAATTGCTCCGGAACGAGGGCCTCGAGGTCGAGGTGCTGAACTTCGGTCGCCCCGGTGGCGAGACTGTGGACCACGTGCGAACATTGCGCGATGTCGTGCTTCCCGTGCAGCCTGACTTCGTCCTCATGCAGTGGTACATCAATGACGTCGAAGGACACGACAAGAGCAACCGTCCTTCTGTCCGCCGGCTGATCCCCTCCGACGAGTCCACGAAATGGCTCCGCACCCACTCGGCGCTTTTCGACGTCGTCGATTATGAGTGGCTGAAGTTCCAATGGCGGACCGGCTTGTCCGAATCATACCTGCACTACATGGACCGTCGGTTTGCCGATCCGGCTTCACCCGAGATGGCCTCCGCCGAGTCCGCACTCAGGGAGTTCATCTCGACCGCACGCGACGCCGGTGTAGGGGTCGGAGTCGTCGCCTTTCCCCAGATTGTCCCGTCGAAATCGCCCGAGGACTTCCCACTGGCCTATCTGATCGATCGCGTCACGGATGTCTGCGCTGCGGAAGGCGTCGCATGTGTCGACCTGAGGCCGGAATTGCTCAACGTGTCGGGATCAGACGGATGGTTCGCAAGTCGACTGGATCCGCACCCCGGCCCGCGGACTAACGAAGTGGCGGCCAAGGCTGTCGCAGAGGAGTTCGCGGCGCGTTGGAGGACAGAGGCCTCGCACTGACCGACCTGGAGTGACAAGCTCCTAACTCCCGGAGCGGGAGCAGCTCCGCCGCATTTACAGGACACACCCCAGTAGCGGACCGAAGGGCTCCGTATTCACGCGAGACGCGCTCCCGGATCACTCGCACATCCATCCGAGTAGGCAGATCGTCATCTCTCAACGCATCCACTTCGAGACGTTGAGGCCCTCGCGTGACATCCAGATTTCGTAGTAGCAGCCCTCTCCGATTCGGTAACGGGGGCCGAGATCAGCAATACCGACGAATTCGCGTTGGGCGGCCACTGTCCGTAGTCCATTGCTCAGGAGCCAGGCGAACCGGCCCGTCCGTAACGCGTGTACACGCCCAGTCATCGAGCCGGACGTAATAGATTCCACCGTGTGCCGTTACAAGAACGGATTGCAACGATCCGGGAATCCAAGTCGTGCCCGGAAGTGGGCCGTTCGGCACCGTTGTGATCACGAGCGATGACGGCTCCCACAGATCGACGAGTTGGAGCTTGGTCTCACCGACCAGGAACGCAGCTACGCCGTGGGCTACAGCCAGATCAACGACGACTTCGCCCGCGCGAGGAGGCAGCGAAATGGATCTTTGCCAATGTCCGTGCGCATCGTAGACCTCGAGTTCGTCGCGCGGGCCGTCCAGGATGTAAATGAACCCGGACTCGTCGACTGCAAATGGACCGGGGCCCCGGAATGGACCGCGTCCGTCGAAGTCCGTGGACATATCGAACTCACCGTCTGCCGTTCCCCACGTGGCTGATATGAGCGGAACTTCCTGGCACGGGTTGAATTCCCATGGATCGAGCCCGGACGCAGCTAACGCCGACACAGGGGCAAACCAGAGAACCACGGCGGCGAGTGCACTTTGGACCGGCCGTTGTCCCCGGCCGCGCGCGCTTACGATCGCTTTACCACGCTCGTGGCGTTCCGTGTTCATTCGTTCAAGAGCACGATCCGTGCAGTCGCTCCGGTTGTTTCCCCTGTAACGCGCACGAAATAGACTCCGGCCGCGATTCCAGCACCGGCCTCGTCGCGGCGCCACTCGATCTCGTGGACTCCGGGAGCCAGCGGGCCTTGATGAAGTGTGGCCACGTTCCGGCCGGATGCGTCGACCAGGTTGACTCGAAGCGACTCCGTGGTCTCGACCTGGAGACGGCACTGAAGCGTCGAACGGGCTGGATTCGGATGAACGGCGAGCGCAGCCGACAAAACGACGGATCCATCCCCCACTCCGGCCGAAGCGCCGCAGCCCTGACCCAACGCGCCGATGATACCGCACGTCTCTCCGTCGGGATGGTTGCCGGGTAAGCAGGGAGAGTCCTGAGCGAGGGTGAACTCGCCAAAATCCGGCGAGCAGAAGAGCGGATCGACGGAGATGTTCCCGTCGACTCCCTCCGGATCGGGGACGCCGCTCCAATTCATCGAGTGATTGTTCCAGACATCATTGCACTCGATCGCGTGCTCCAATTCGCCGGGAGCATGGATTCCGATCTCGCAGTTGGCGACGATGTTGGCGCGGATCTCGGCGAAAGAAGGTTCCACATCGATCCCGATCGCCTCACAGTCGTACACGGTGTTTCGGTCGATCGAGGAGACATCGTCTCCTGCGACGATCCCATTCACGCACGCGTAGACGATATTGGTGGTCAGAACGCCGTCATCCTCCAGCTGGATCGCCGTCTGGCAATTCCGGACTCGATTGCCGATAATGCTCGATGTTCCGCCTCCGCCAGCGACGCGAACTCCGACTCCGCATCCATCGATCTCGTTCGAGATGACGTCGACGAAGCCGTCCTGGGAAGTCAGATCTATTCCAACGCTCGCTCCGATCAACGAATTGCCCTCGATCGTGCTGGCCTGCGCGCTCCGGACGCGGATCCCGAGAGCTCCGGCAACGGCGTTCCCGCGAATCTCCGCTCCCTCCTCCGCCTCGATGTCCATTCCGCATCCATAGAAGTCGGAGGCGAGGATGACTGCGCGCGACTCGCCGGCGATCTCAAGGTCCACATCGTGGAATTGGCACTCCGTCATCGTCACTTCCCCTCCGGCGATGGACCGATTCTGGACGGAGCACGGACCGAAGAATTCGCAGCCCGAGATCGAGACGAAATGAGTGCTGTGAAGTTCGGGTTGAACCACTGTGACGATGCCGTGGAGAGCGCAGTCCCGAAGATCATGCTCATAAAAGGCCGCCGTCGCATCGAGAGCTCCCTCGATCGTGAAGCCGGAAATGGAGCCCCTCAGACTCGAGGAGACATCGGAGCTTTGAATCTGGCACGAGCGCATCGAGGTGGTTTCGAGGCCGGCGCCACGAAGATGGATCGCCTTCCCGACGAT
>CAMPIC010000018.1 GCA_946886185.1 uncultured bacterium | reverse complement strand
GCTCGGACCGGGCAACCTCGGCGGCCGGATTCGCACGATCGCCATCCATCCCAGCGTCACGAATCGGATGTGGGTGGGAAGCCCTTCGGGAGGGATCTTCCGGACCGACGACGGAGGCGCGAGCTGGGCGCCGGTCAACGACTTCCTCGCCAACCTCGCAGTGACCTCGATCCAGATCGATCCGAACGATTCGAACGTGATGTACGCGGCCACCGGAGAAGGATTCACCAGCTACTGGTTCCTGGACTTCGACGAGAACTACACCGCTCCCCCGGGCGCCGGCATCTTCAAGAGCACCGACGGCGGAGTCACCTGGAGCTTGCTGGAGAGCACCGCCAACCTTCTCTTCGCGTACGTGAACCGTCTCGCGATCGATCCCGCCACGAGCGACGTCTATGCCGCGGTCGCACCCGCCCATGCCATCTGGAAGAGCACGAATGAGGGAGGATCCTGGAGCCTGTCCCTGCTCATGCCGGGTCCTGCCACCGACGTCAAAGTGAGTCCGAACGTGACCAACCGCGTGTTCGCGGGATCGCAGCCTGGCGAGGATACGAACGGCGACGTCTTCTACTCCACCGACTATGGCGCGAACTGGGTGGAGCAGACCACCGGCGCGTCGGGGAAGCTCCCTGACGACACCGGCCGCTGTGAAGTGGCTTTTGGACCCGGAGACGTCGCGTACGTGCTCATGGATCGCAGCAATGGGCAGGTCTGGCGATCGACCAACATCGGCTCCGCGAATCCCACCTGGACGCTTCGCGCCACCATCAACGTCTTCAATCCGAGCGGGTCGGGCAGTCAGGGCTGGTACGACAACATGATCTGGGTCGATCCCACCAACAGCAACACCGTGATCATCGGAGGGATCGATCTCTGGCGGAGCCTGGACGGAGGTGCAACCTTCACCAAGATCAGCGACTGGCGCGAATATCACACCGGACTCTCGGCGCACGCCGATCAGCATGTCCTGATGCCGCATCCCGGATACAACGGAACGACCAACCGCACCGTGTTCTTCGGCAACGACGGCGGGATCCAGAAAGCGACCAATCTGTTCACCGTCTCGCAGACCTCGGGATGGACCAATCTCGCCAACGGACTCGCCATCACCCAGTTCTACGGAGGTGCCGCTTCCGCGAGCGGGAGCGTGATCATGGGCGGCGCGCAGGACAACTCCACCTTGCGGTACACCGGCGGGAGCCCCAATTCCTGGTTCCAGGCAGAGACCGGAGATGGCGGATATTGCGCGATCGATTTCACGAACTCCTCGATCTTGTACGGCGAGCAGCCCGTGCTGCGGATTCGCAAGAGCACCGACGGAGGAGGGAGCTACACCTCGTCCGTCTCAGGACTCCTGGACACCGGCAGCAACGCCGCGTTCATCGCCCCCTTCGTGCTCGATCCGAACAATGCCAGCGTGCTCTACGCGGGCGGAATTCGGATCTGGAAGTCGACCAACAAGGCGGGGAGCTGGAGCCAATCGCGCAACTTCCTCACGGGGTTCCCCTTCTGCACCGCGCTCGGAGTGAAGCCGGGCAACGCGAACGAGGTGTGGGCGGGCTACTCGGACGGCACGGTGTCCCGCTCCACCAACGGCGGCGCGAGCTGGACCAACGTGGATGGCGGCTCGCCCGGACTGCCCGACCGGTGGGTCATGGACATCGCCGTCAGTCCGCACTTCGCTAACGAGGCGATCGTCGCATTCTCCGGATTCGAAAGCGACAACGTCTGGGTCACGGTGAACGGAGGATCGAATTGGATTCAACGGACCGGCACCGACCCGTACGCGTTGCCGGAGCTGCAGGTCAACACGACGACGTACCATCCGATCAACCCCGATTGGATCTACATCGGAACCGATCTCGGCGTGCTCGCGTCCAACGATTTCGGTCTCAACTGGAACGTCGCTCCTCACTATCCGGAGAACGACGGCCCCGCCAATGTCGAAGTGGATGATCTGTTCTGGTACGAGGACATCCTCGTCGCCGCCACCTACGGGCGCGGCATGTTCTGGAGCCGGCCGCTCGACGCCGTGTATGTCGATTGGGCGAACGGCGGGATCGAAGACGGATCGGCGGCGCATCCGTACAACACAGTGCGCGAGGGGATCTCCGCTA
This sequence comes from uncultured bacterium, assembly GCA_946886185.1. The sequence continues at coordinate 12,322 of CAMPIC010000018.1, read as the reverse complement.
CCGGAAACGGCACCACGCTGTCCTTGCGCGCCGGCACATACACCGAGGGGACGAACACGTTCGACCGAGTCGGTCCGATCGTGATTACGGGCGGCACCGTGGTGGTCCGCTGACGCGCCCTCGCGGAACCGCGGCGGGTTGGTCCAGACGAAAGTGCGCGGTCAGAACTCGTAGCGCATCGCGGCGTAAGCGTTGTCGTTGCGATCGAGCTGCCCGAAGAAGGTAGTGCTGTCCTTCCCGCCGAACACGTTGCTGCCCACGGCGACCCACACTCCGTCCGCCAGGCTGCGCCACACTTCCGGGATCAGGTAGTAGTCCACGTCGCTCGGACTCCAGTATCCGAAGAGCGAGACTCGCCAGGTCTGGTAATTGGAAAGCCAGGTGAATCGTCCCGTGACGAGCGTGCGTAGGCGATCTTGCTCGGGCATGCCCGGCGGGAGATTCGATCGGTAGCGGTCGTAGTCCACCATCCGTTCGCCATAGAGCTGCAACCCCGTCATGACGCTTCTCCCGATCGCTCTTTTGTAGCCGGCGAGAAGGAGAGCCTGGGAGTTGGGAACGAACGGATCGTCGCCCTCGGCGTCATCGCGTGAATCGTAGTAGCCGGCCTCCGCATGGACGACCCCGCCGAGATGCGCTCCCTGCACGGAGGCGCCGTAGAGGTGGCGGCGGGGAAAACGCAGCTCGATGGTCGCCGGATCGTTGAACGGCGCCGGCGCGGGAGTGCGGTAGAAGCCGCGCGCCGCGTAGAGCGCCCACTCCCAGCCGATCCAGGTCTTCGCCGCACGGAAAGCGAGCTCGGGATCGTCCACTCTCGCGGCAGGCTCGCGGAGAGTCGTTACGGTCCCATCGCCGAATGGATTGCGCATCACGAAGCGATCGCCCGAAGGGAGGCGGTCCGGCTCGAAGAAGGGCGTCACGACCGTCTCGAGTTGGACACCGCTCCAGTACGCGGAGACTTTCAGTGCGTCGCTGCCCACCTTGAGGTACTCGAGAGGCCGTCCGGCGAAGAGCGCGACCCAATCCTTGGGAAAAACGTCGTTGATGAAGAGGAGATCCCCCGTGCCCCACGTCACGATCTGCCGGCCGATCCTCGCCTCGATCGGCCCCCCGCTCAGATCGAGGTACGCCTCGCGCACCTCGAGGTCCGATTCATCGGTGATGCTGTCGTGGATCAGGTCCGTCTTGGCGGAGAAGGCCGCGCGCCCGCTTTGAGCTGCCCCGTTGGCAGAGAGCTGGACTCGCTCCTCCGCGAGGATGAAGTCCGAACCGCCGGGCGGACGCAGACCGGTGACTCTGGCCGAATAGTCTCCTTGCACGAACCCGTGCAACTCCAGCCCCGCCGCGAACCCGACGCTGGTCGAAAGCAGAAGCGACGCCGCAGCAAGCATGACCGGCGCACCGAAAACGCCAAAGCTCGCCTCCATCGGTGGAGAGCCGGCTACTGGATCCACTGCGCGGGCGGCTTCTGGAGATAGCGATCGGAGAAGAGCGATTCATCCAGACCGGTGTCGTACGCGACGTCCTCGAACACGACCTCGGTGTGGTGCTCCCGCTTGACATCGGTCATGGTGCGCCGCACCACCGTGGGATGGCCGCCCACCTCGGCGATCTCGTCCGCGGTGAACACTTTGGCGAGCTGATTCTGCACGTCGTAATACTCTTCCCGGATCGGCAGAAAGCTCGTCTTCTCGATCCAGGCCACCTTGCGCGCGAACGCCGATCCACTCTTCGGGACCGCCTCGATGACGTAGCACTCTTTCCCTTCGCGTGCTTCCTCGCGCACGAGCGTGTGCGTGTCCGCCCCCAGATCCCGACCGGAGATGTCCTCGTACGAAAAGTCCGACCCGACGAAGCTCGACTGGGCATCCTTCGCCGCGACCCGGGTGACCAGCTTGATGGCGGGAATGAAAAGCCAGCGATCGTCATCCTTGTCCAGGTATTTCCACACCAGGAACGCGGTCGCGCGCACGTCCGCGGGCTCTTGAAAGTACATGTAGTACTTCTGGCTCGATTCTCCTTCGGTGTCGACCCGGAGCATGGTCAGCTTGCGCCGCCGCTCGTTCCCGTCCTTGTCCACCAGGCGCATGCTCACCTGGGCACGGAAGTCGTCCCCCGCATAGAGGAAGGCGTCTTGCTGGCGCTTCACGACTTCTTCCGCCGTGATCTGCGCGCGAACGGGAGCAGCCATCAGGAGCACGAGCATCGCACTCGCCACGACGATCCACTTCAGGACGCTCAGGTCAGCCGGGGTTCGATCCGCGAACCTTGGGCAGGCCGTCCTGGCGCTGCCTCCTACCCACTTTCGAGCAATCGAGCGATGTCCGGCAACGCGCTCCCGCAATCCGGCATTTCCGCCTCTGATCGATCGTCGAGCAAACTTCATGCTACACACCTCGCTGAAACAGCCAGCCCCGCAGGAGAACCACCAGGGCGGGCAGATAGAGAATCGTCGTGACCGCGGACAGGGTCATCATACTCACGATGAACGCCCCGACGGTGACGTATGGCGTCAGGGAGGCGAACAACATCACCGAGAACGCGGAGGCGAAAAGCAGCGCGTTGCGGACGATCCCCTTCCCCGGGCGGGCCGCGGTCCACTGGAGCGTCTCGATCAGGCTGGCCCGATTCAGACCGGAGCCCGCGGGATGGGTCTCCGCAATCCGTTTCCGGAAACGGCTGATGAAGTGGATCGAGAAGTCCACCGCCATCCCCAACGACAGGGTGCTCAGCACCGAGATCGGCATGTCGAAGTCCTTGCCGGCGAGCCCGATCAGTCCGTAGATGACGAAGACAGTGAAAACGAGAGGGGCGTAACCGACCAGCGCCCACTTCACCGAGCGGAAGTTGGCGGCGAGGATCACGAAGACCACGATGAGCGCGATCACGAATCCGCGGATCATGTCTCCCAGCACCTCGTCGTTCCAGACGAGATTGAAATAGGCAGTTCCGGCCGGCTTGAAGCTGAGGCCGGTGTCTCCTTCCGCTTCGAACTCCTCCACGATCTGGAGGACCGACCGCATCGCCTCCGCATCCCAGGTCTTGAGCTGGACGAAAATGTTCGCCTGCCGATACGGATAGTCGACCACGTTGTTCAGATCGGAAGGCTTGGCCGACATTCCGAACAGGAACAGATACTGCCCGACCATCTCCTTCGTCTCCGGAATGGCGTCGTACGCGGGATCCTCTTCGTGAAGGACGCAGTTGACGCGCTTGACGTAGTCCACGACCGAAGTGGTCTTGCCGACTTCCGGGAGAGATTCCAGTCGCCTCTGCAACTCTTCGATGGTGCGCAGCGACGCGGGATCCTTGATGCGATCCTCCCCGTCTCCGATCGCCACGATGTAAGCGGGAGAAGTGCCGCCGAGCGCTGTGTTCAAGACCCGGTCGGCGGTCGCGATCTCGCTGTTGCCTTTGAACCACTCCACGATGTTGTTGTTCACGTGGATCCGCGTCATTCCGAAGATGGCCACCGCGAGCACGAGGAGCCCCACGAGCACGCTCCGGCCCGGATGCGCGGCTCCCACCAGTGCGGCGCGGGCGAGCAGGCGGGAGGTGCGGCTCGACTCCGCATTCTCACGTTCCGCGGTGCGGCGCAGCGTGTCGTCTTTGACGAAGGTGAACATCGCCGGGATGAAGCTGAAGCTGAGGATCCGCAGGCAGAGGGTCCCGAATGCCACCAGCCCGCCGAACACCCGCACCGGCTCGATGTGCATGAAGAGCAGAACCGCGAAACCGGCCATGGTGGCGTATGCGGTGTAGCGCACCGGGCGCCCGACCGCTTGCATCGTTTCCAGGATCGCCCGTCTCCGATCCCCGCTCTCTCGGAACCGGAAGTAGAACTCGTTGAAGATGTGAATGCTGTCGGTGGCGATCGCCATCAGGAACACCGGCGCCATCGAGCTCATGATGTGGATCGGAAAACCCAGGGCAATCAGGAGGCCCATGCTCCAGACGATCGCGACCATCGCATCCATCATGAGCGCGATGGACAGGAACAGATCCCGGAACATGAGGTAGCGAGCCAGGAACATGAGGAGCCCGGCGATCGGGGCGAAGATCGCCATGAGCTTGAACATCTCCGACCCGAAGGTGTCGCGCGCCACGGGATCGCCCGCGACGTAGAACTGCTCCGGACCGGACTCTCCCCGCAGAATCTCCCGGATGCGATCGGCTACCGCCTTCCCGTTCACCCCCGCCTCCAGCGGGACGTAGATCGCGGTCGCCTTCTTATCCGCGGAGATGACGCGATTCAGGTAGAGCGGATTGCGGAAGAGAGCGCGCTCGAGCTGCGCGAGCTCTTCCTCAGTGCGCGGAATCTCCGGCATGAGGGGACCGACGTCGAGCATCCCCCCTTCCATGGTCACGTCATCGACCGTCGAAAGGCTGGAAACGTCCCGCGCCGCGACCCCTTCGATCTCGAGGACTGCGCTCGTGATCCGCGAGATCCGCTCCAAAGTTTGCGGATTGAGAACTCCCTGCTCGTGCACCACCCCCACCACGACCATGTCCTCGTAGAGGTCGAAGTTGTCCTCGACCTGGTCGTTCCAGACGCGAACATCCGAGGTCAAGGGAAGCATGTGCTTGGGATTGGTGTCGGTGGTCGCCTTGGGGAACTGCGTGAGGGCGAGCGCGCTGAGAAGCACCGTCAGGATCACGATCCACCACGGGTGATCGACCGAGAACTCGACCAGCGACCATTTCGGAAGTCGGCTCATCGGGTTTCCGTCCGTGAGCCGGGCGAGCAGGCGAGTGCCATTCGTCTACCTCGGACAAGTGCAGGGTTGGAGATCTCGAGCGAAGCGACCGCCGGAAACAGCGACGCGATCGGGCGAGAAACTTAGGTCCCGCCGCGCCCCGGCACAACGCCTTTTCCCAGGCTGCCGAGGAGCGCGCAACGCGCTTCGCCGGCGCATCAGGGGCGCACGACGCCGTTTCGCAGGCGGCTCAGGAAGCGCACAACGCCTTCTGGAGCCTCAGGAGGCGGGCTTCATCGAGTAGCGAGGAGAGAGGAAGCTGTCGGGCATCGCCTCGAACATCATGTGGTTCGCGTCCGAAACGAAGAACCAGGGGCGCCCTGCGAACTCCGCGCGGGGGCTTTCGGGACGAGGCCGAAACCGCTCCTTGGAGACAGGGTCGGTCACGAATCCACAGAAGCGCGCCGGGTCGCCATCGAAGCGGCGTTTCTCCGCAAGCTCCGCGAAGTAGTACGCCTCATAGTTCACGCGCGAGAGATATTCGTTCTCGATCCGCGCCGGGACGCGGTCGTTGAGGGCCGACGTCATGCTGACTCCCAGATTGCGCAGATAGGTCGTCGGGTCTTTCACGAAGACCCCGATACACGGAGTTCAGCAGAATCCGACCGGATGCGTGTTCACATAGATAGCGGGGAGCCGGCGGTTCAAACGGACGAGTCGCACTGGACAGCGATCGTTCAAGGTTTCGCCGCCCAGACTGTAAACGAGCGGTGACAGCTCGAGGGTGCTGTCCACGTACGTGGCCATCACCGAGTCGTCGAGGATTTCGACTTTATCAGCACCGGAAGGGGTGCATCCGATCCATCCGGCGGCCAGCAGCGCCACGACCGAAAGTTGACTGCCCCTTACCCACCTCAGCTTCATCGATTCACTCCTCAGGCTATGTGGTCGAACGGCTCGGCTCGATACGCCGGCCGCTCGCGGTGGTTCCCACACGAAGCCCGATTCGTTCGATCAGGGTGGAACGGCTACTCATTGGCGATCCGGGTACTCCACGGTGCCCGCCTCAGTCTCGATCGGGGCCGCGCCCGCCAGCGATCGCAGCTCCGCGACCGTTCCCAGCGCAGCGTCCTCGATCCACAGAGTCAGGTCGTCCAGTCCCTCTTTGTCCGGCTCGAAGCGCAGATAGAGAATCTTCTTGCCGGCGATCAGGACGGACTCTGTATCCAGGGGGATCCGCTCCGACTCGGTCGCGAGATCGCGCAACGCAACCGGCTTCCGCGCAGGGTCGAGCGGCACCAGACGCACCTCCGGAGGTCTGACCGACCAGGGCTCGCCGTCATTGCTCACATGGAGCTCGAACTCCAGGAAGACCGCGCCCTCGCGCGGGTGCTCCAACTCGTATACCTGCTCCGTCTCGCCCGAGGGTCGCTCGCGCACTTGATCGGTTTGTACACGCAGATCGGTATACTCGCTCACCGCGACCGGCACGATCACGATCCCGGGATGATTGGGAAACTGCAGCGCGCTTTCCGCCTCGGAAGACGCGTTCGTGTCGTCGGCCCGCGCGCTCAGCGGCAGGACCGCCATCGCCATGAGGGTCAGGATCGTCCAGCGGATTTGCCGCGCGCTCGACTTCGTCCTCGATCGCACTGCGGTTCGGTCGTCTCGCATCGCCGTCTCCTTCCTACGAATCGGGAACGTGGTATTCGTCCCGTTCTCCGGCTCTGATTTCGCGGAATGTGCCGAACGAGTACACGGCAAGGCGAGTGCCACCCCTCCGATTCCGCCGAAACGACCACGCAGATCCGCCAGGCACACGGGGCGGTGCGCCGCCATCAGCCACGTCGAGGACGTGCGAACAACGCCCGGATCCCTCGCGAATCTGCCTGCGCAGACCCGGCCAGAGGGCCCCTCGATTGGTCGCCCCACGCTCCGGGGAAGGCGCGATGGAGCGGCGGTGCCGGCGCAATTTCGGATCGCCAGCGGTAAATTGTTCAAATTTCCAGAGCGACGGGAAGGGTGCGGGTTCGCCGCCTTGACCCCTCCGGATCGCGCATGCGAACCTCCGAGCGCGCGTTACGGGAATCCGCCCGAGCGGCCCGCCACGAAGGGCTCCGCTCGCTCAATCCCGAGCTCTTGGCCCCGGCCGGCCAATGACGAAGCGCCCAGACACCGGAAGACGAAAGGGAAGGCACGTGCAGACCAAGGTGACCGATCGCGCGCAAGAGGTGTTCTCCGCTCACGAGGCCGATCATCCCCACTGGGAAAAGACCAAGGACATCATCGATCAGTTCATCGACATGATGCTCAACTACCGCCAGAGCGGGCATCCCGGTGGATCGCGTTCGAAGGTGCACGTGATGGTGGCCACTCTCCTGGGCGACATCATGCGTTGGGACCTGCGGCATCCCGAGAAGCGCTTCAACGATCGTTTCGTGCTGGTGGCGGGGCATTGCACGCCTCTCCTCTACGGGACGCTGGCCGCACTCACCGAAGCGCTCCGGGTGCAGCACGAACGCACCGGAGAAAAGCGCTACGCCATTCCGAATTTCGAAGAGCGCGCGCTCGTCTGGGAAGATCTCATGGCCTTCCGCCGCCGCGGCGGACTTCCCGGACATGCGGAGATGGAGGGCAAGACGCTCTTCGTCAAGTTCAACACCGGTCCGTCCGGACACGGATCTCCTCCCGCCGCGGGAGAAGCGATGGCGCTCAAGCGCGCCGGGACCGATGACGTGCGCGTGTACGCCTTCGAAGGAGAAGGCGGGCTCACCACCGGCGCGACACACGAAACGCGCAACTCCGCGTGGGGTCTGGGACTCGACAATCTCGTCTACGTCATCGATTGGAACGACTTCGGGATCGACGAGCACGCGACCTCCTCCGTCATCCCCGGCACGCCGCGCGATTGGTTCGAGCCGTACGGCTGGCACGTCGCGGGCACCGAGCAGGGCTCGGAGTGGAACGGAGTGCACCGCGCCCTCGCCGACGGCCTGTTCGCCTACGCGCCGACCCTGCCGCGGATGTGCTGGGTGAAGACACGCACAGGGCGCGAATATCTAAAGTACGACTACCAGAGCCATGGAGCGCCCCACAAATCGAACAGCGAGATCTACTGGGAGACCAAGCGCGGCTTCGCGGAAAAGTATGGGGTCGATTTCGACGGCTTTGGCAAGCCCGCGCCCTCCGATGCGGGGGAGTGGCGCAAGCAGGTGGAGACGAACTTCCGCAAGGTCGTCGAAGTGATGCACAAGGACGAAGCGCTCGTCGAGTATCTGGCGAACACGCTCGTGCGCGTGGGAGATTCGGTGCCGCAGGATCATCCCAAGTGCCGCATCGATCTGAGCCGCAATCCCTGGAAGGATTCGGAGCTGACCGACTTCGAGCAGTATCCGGAAGAGATGTGGAAGAAGCCGGGCGAGTCGGCGCCCAACCGCGCGGCACTCGGCACCTGGGGCGCGTGGTGCAACAGCTGGGGGCGGAAGAAGTACGGCCGCCCGCTGTTCCTCGGCCTCTCCGCCGACCTGGCCGACTCCACGAACCTCGCCGGCTTCGCCAAGGGGTTCGGCGGAGTCGAGGGATGGGGCTGGTACGATCGCAACACCAATCAGGACGGCGCGCTGCTGCCGCAAGAGATCACGGAGTTCTGCAACTCCGGGATGTCGGTCGGGATCGCCACCGTCAACTTTTCCAGCAAGCCGTATGAAGAGTTCGACGGATTCGGCGCCGCCTGCTCCACCTACGGATCGTTCAGCTATCTCAAGTACGGTCCGATGCGCCTCTTCAGCCAGCTCGCCCAAGATTGCGAGCTCAAGGTGGGGAAGGTGATCTGGGTCGCCGGCCACTCGGGTCCCGAAACCGCGGACGACAGCCGCACTCACTTCGGAATCTTCGCGACCGGAGTGACTCAGCTCTTCCCCGACGGACAGGTCATCGACGTGCATCCGTGGGAATACAACGAAGTTCCAGTGGTGATCGGAGCCGCACTGCGCACCAAGGCGCCCATCGTGGCGCTGCACCTGACGCGTCCCCCGGTGACGATTCCGGACCGCAAGGCGCTCGGAATCGACTCCCACTTCGCGGCCGCGCGCGGCGCGTATCTGATTCGCGATTACACGCCGGGACAGCCGAAGCGGGGAACGCTTCTCGTGACGGGGACTTCGACGACGGCGAACATCATCGCCATCCTGCCGCAGCTCGCGGAAGCGAAGCTCAACGTCAAGATCGTCGCGGTGATCTCGCCGCAGCTCTGGAAGCTGCAGGACGAGTCGTATCGCAATCGGATCCTGCCCGCCGAGGACTGGATCGACTCCACGGTGATCTCCAATCGGTCTCGCCGTGTGTGCTACGACTGGCTGCCTCACCACGTCGCCGCGGAGTATGCGATGACGAGCGATTTCGACGACCGCTGGCGAACCGGGGGAAATCTCGACGAGGTGATCGACGAGGCGCACCTGTCTCCGAAGTGGCTGTTCGAAGGCATCGAACGGTTCGCGCGGGATCGCGAATCACGCCTGGGCCGGATTCGCGAGGCGCTCGACAAGGCGCGCTGAAACCCTCGAACGATCAGCGCGAGGCGAACGGCGGTGTAGCGATTTTTCGCGCGGCTCCCAGTGCGTCCCCGAAGGACCTGCGTCACTCTGCCGGAGCGACCGCGATCGGCCCTTCCATCTTCGCGAGCGTCTGCACGACGGAATAGATGTAGCGCGCGTTCCGGGTGAGGTCACGGAACTGGACGATCGTCGCGAGATCCGCTGGAGTTCCGTATTCGTCGAACGCGCCGCCGAAGAAGGTCAGGGCGGAAGCTCCCGCGAGGTGGAACGGGATGTGATCTCCGGTGCGCGAGATCTCCCGATCGAGACGCAGCTCGACCGGCTCCGCGACCTCGCCATTCACCTTCCCCATCAGCTCGTGCAATCCTTCTCCGCTCCCGGTCCCGAAGATCTCGAGACGCTTCGCGGTCGACTTGCCCAAGGCGAACATGTTGATCGCGCAGGCGACCGAGCCGGTCGAAATGACATCCTCGCGAACGAGCGACTCCGCTCCCACCGAAGAGAGACGCTGTCCGGAAACTGCCGCGAAGTAGATCGTCTTTTCCGTCTGGGGCATCGCCTTCATCGCACGCGCAATCTCCAGGAGTGCGGCCACTCCCGTGGCATTGAAGTTCGCGCTCGAGTGAATCATGGGATTGCTGTTGTCGTTCCCCATCCCGAAGCCGTCGTAGTTCGCGAGCAGGACGATGCCTTCGTCGCTCCGCCCGGCCAGCTTTCCGACGATGTTGCTCATCCGCGTCTCCAGGCGGCGCAGTTTGACCATGAGCTCGACCTGCTGATCCACGATGACGAACGAGCGCGGCTGGTGGGTGCGGTCGATCTCCTCCTGCGCTTCCGAGAGATCCAGATCAGCCGCGCTCACCATGGCCGCCGCGGCGGAGGAAGTGAGCTGGGCGACGAGCAGTCCGGCGTTGCGGTAGCCGACGTCGGCGGAGATCCGCCACACGCGATCGGGATCCTTGGCGTAGAGAGGACCGGGACAGAGCAAAAGTCCGGCGGCGCCGTGTGAACGCGCCACTTCCGCCTTTCGATACAGATCGCTGTGCACCGTCTGCGCGATCCCATCGAAAATGCTGTCGCTGTCCCGCATTCCCGGCTCCCCCAGAAACGCGAGAACGAACTTTCCGGCGACGTCGACCCCGGCATAGTCGTCATAGCCGAGCTCGGGAGCGGAGACGCCGTACCCGACGAAGGCAAGCGGCGCGATCTGCTTGCCGTCATCGGAAAAACCGAGCGGCGTGTAATCCTTGTTGAACTCGTACCCGCGGGAGTTGTCGCGCAGCCCGATCACTCCTTCCACACGCACTCCGCTGTAGACCCGGAAGCCGTGGAGATAGCCGTCGGTCCCGGCGGGATCCAATCCGATCGCCTTGAACTGCGACTCGATGTATCGAGCCGCCTGCTGCGCCCCCTCGCTTCCGTTGCCGCGCCCTTCGAGCTCCGGATCCGCCAACGTTTCCACATGCTCGCGCAAACGCTCTTCCGTAATCCTGTTCGCGCCCGCCCGGAGCTCGGCGTCTGCGCGCGCCCGGAGCGCGGCCGCCGGCGCCAAGATGCTCACCAATGCCAGGATCGCGAGGAGCCGATTTGACCGGAACCGCGTTTCCCTCTCGCTCATCGTTCCTCCAGCGTCCCTGCCGCAACCACCGCCAACCGATCGGGATCGACCAGGCTCTTGGCTGCTTCCTGAATCTTCTCGTTCGAGGTGGTCCTGAGCCGCTCTCCGAAACCGGACACCCACTCCGGCGGAAGCCCGAATCGCTCCGCCTGCAGCAACTCCGACGCGATCCGCGCCTTGGTTCGATTCCGCAGCGCATACGACCCCGCCGCGTACTCGCGAACGCGAGCCAGCTCTTCCTCGGTCAGCCCTTCCTCTCGGAACGAGAGCAGGACTCGCTGTACGCCCGCTAGCGCTCGCGCGACGTTTTCCGGATTGACCCCGAGCGCCGCGCCCCAGAGGGATCCGCCCTCCAAGTGGGCGAAGAAGGAATAGGCACCGTAGGTCAGTCCCTCGTCGTCCCGCAACGTTCCGTTGAGCCGGGAGGTGTACGCTTCGCCGAGCACGGCGTCGGCGAGATACGCGGCCGCATAGCCTTCGGTTCCCGGAGCGATGCCGCGACCCAGGAACACCAGATCGACTTGCGACTTGTCCGGCACCGAGATCGAAGTCACCTGCCAGCTCGGCACGTCTCGCGGAGCGGGCGCGGGAGTCAGCGCCGGCTCTCCGGCGGCGACGTCGCCGATGGCGTTCTCCAGGAGAGCGCGCGCTTCCCCGGCGGAGACGTCTCCCACCACCGCGAATGCCCACCCTCCCGCTCGCGACAGCGACTCGTGATACGCGACCAAGTCTTCACGTCCAAGGGAGCGCACGGACTCCGCGTCGCCCGAGGTGAGCCGCGAGTAGGGCGACCCGGCTCCGTACAAGATCTCCAGTGCGCGGTGATGGGCGATGCTGGACGTGCTCTCCAGCTCTTCCCGAAGATCGTGCAGGACTGCTTCCCGGGCGATCTCGATTTGCTCCGGATCGAAACGCGGCTCGCGCAGCGCCTCGCCGACCAGATCGACGAGGAGCGGAAAGTCCTCCGCGAGGCAGCGCGACTGCAAGGTGATCGCGTCGCGCCCCGGCGTGATCTCGATGATGATTCCACGCGATTCGAGCAGGTCCGCGAGCTCGGCGGCTGTGCGCTCGCGGGTGCCGAGCAGCCAGCTCTCGCAGACGAGCGCGGCGACCCCTTGCTTGCCTCGCGGCTCGAGGCGCAGCCCGCCGCGCAAACGAGCGTACAGCACCACGGTGGGGTTGTCGCGACTCTCTTGCACGATCACCACCGCGCCGTTGCCGAGCACGGCGCGGGTCGGGGTGGTCGTTGAAACGGTTGCCGCGGATCGCTCCTCTGAACGTGCGTCTCGCACCGATTCTGCTTCTCTCGCTGCGTCCTGCGCGGCTGATCTGCCCGCAGGATTGGCCGCATGCGCCGCAGTCATATCCGCCGCATCGCCGGCATTCTGGTTCACTGCTCCTGCGCGTGCCCGATCATTGGCTGCCGTGCCGGCGGCTGTCGCGCCGGCGGCTGC